>JAWOHA010000173.1:0-6144 GCA_046496385.1 Cryobacterium sp.
CACACAGCGCCTGTCAAATCCGCGTTTCGGCCGATTTCAGCAGCTGGTGGAAGCTCTAATTCTAGGTTCAAACCGAACGGTTCACAACCTGGAATGCGGTCCCGCTTGAGGCCGAAAAGCTAAGCAGCTTTCCGCACCTGTGGGGTACGTGTAATGACATTACGGGCATCCATGGGGCCCGTCAAAGCCCCCCGCCGCCCGGGCGTGTCGCACCACGAACACGCACCCGCAGCGCCGGCTACTGAACGAAGATTCCGGCGAGGGTTTTCTTGCCCCGACGCAGCACGGCCACTCCCCCAGGCAACACGTTGCCCTCGATGGTGGCGTCTTCACGGGCGACCTTCGCGTTGTTCAAGTACACCCCGCCCTGCTTCACCGCGCGCCGGGCTTCCCCCATGCTTGCGGTGAGACCGGTGTCGACCAGCAGCTGCAGCACGGTCGCAAACGGCGCGGTCGTCGTGTGGGGCAGCTCTCGCAGCGCAGCCTCGAGAGTGTCACCGTCGAGTTCGGCCAGGTCACCCTGACCGAAGAGCGCCTCTGCGGCCTTGATGGCCGCATCCGTTGCCGGGATGCCGTGCACGAGGCTGGTGACTTCGTAGGCCAGCCTGCGCTGGGCCTCGCGGCGGAAGGGTTCTGCGGCCACGACACCTTCGAGGCGTTCGATCTCGGTGCGACTGAGAAAAGTGAAGACCTTGAGGCGAAAGACCACATCGGCGTCGTCGGTGTTCAACCAGAACTGGTAAAACGCGTACGGACTGGTGAGCTTCGGGTCGAGCCAGATGGCGTTGCCCTCGCTTTTACCGAATTTGGTGCCGTCGCTGTTGGTGATCAGCGGCGTTCCGATGGCGTGCACACTGACCGACTCGGCACGACGAATGAGGTCGGTGCCGCTGGTGAGGTTGCCCCACTGGTCGCTGCCGCCGGTTTGCAGTACGCAGTTGTAGGTGCGGTACAGCTCGAGGTAGTCGAGCCCCTGCAGAATTTGGTAGCTGAACTCGGTGTAGCTGATACCGGCATCGGAATTGAGGCGGGCGCTGACGGCGTCTTTCTTGAGCATGGTGCCCACGCGGTAGTACTTGCCGATCTCGCGTAGAAAGTCGATCGCGCTCAGCGGCGCGGTCCAGTCCAGGTTGTTCACCATGGTGACGGCGTTGTCACCCTCGGAGCTCAGAAACCGGGAAACCTGGGCTTTCAGGTACCCGACCCATTCGGCGACGGTGTCGGTCGGGGTGAGGGTGCGTTCGGCAGTGGGGCGCGGGTCGCCGATCAGCCCGGTGGAACCGCCGACCAGCCCGAGTGGGTGGTGACCGGCCAGTTGCAGGCGGCGCATGAGTAGAATTTGCACGAGGTTGCCCAGGTGCAGGCTGGGCGCCGTGGGGTCGAACCCGCAGTAGTACGTGATCGGGTCGCCCGACAGCAGAGCCTCAAGCTCTGCGGCATCCGTGGACACGTGCACGAGGCCGCGCCAGGTGATCTCCTCCCAGACGTTGTCGAAGGCGGGATCATTGGTCTGCTGGGCGAGAATCACGGGGTCTGACACCTGCCCAGATTACCAGCGCCGGCACGAACTGCGCGGCACACTGGGCGGCACACTGGGCGGCAAGGCGCTAAGCCTCTGGGCTCGGTTGCCCTAAATTTAGGATACAGGCTTTACTTATAAGACTTTAGGTTAGAGACTTATCTCATGTTTGTGATTACCGCCGATCAGATCGGCAGCCGCCACGACCGCGATCGGGCCGGCGAGATGATCGCCCAGCTCACCGCCGGTTTCGGTGCCGGGTACGTGCTGCCGCCCGATCAGACCTCGGGCGATGAGATTCAGGTGATGATGACGCATGCCCGCACGGCGTTGGGCACCGTTCTCGCCCTGCACCGCTCCGGGTATTGGGCCATTGGCCTCGGTCTCGGCCCGGTGCGCACCCCGTACCCGCCGGCCACTCGGCAAGCGGCCGGCGGTGCCTTCATCGCCGCGCGCGACGCGGTCAGCCGGGCCAAACGCGCCGATTCCCGCTTCGCCCTTGTGGTCGCACCGGCCGCGCTGCACGGCGCCCCACGCGCACACACCGGGCTGCCCTCGCCGGGGGCTGCGTCGCCGCAAGCTGTGTCGCCACAGGGCTTGCTGCCCGGGGATTCCGTGCCCGGGGCGTTCTCACCCGACGGCGATGACGCCGACGAACAGGCCGGTGACGCGTCTGTTCTTGAGCCCGGAGTCGAGCCCGGAGTCGACCCGCGGAGCGGCCAGGGCGAACTCGATGCCCACGAGGTGGAGGCACTGATCTCACTGCTGCTGCTCCTGCGGCACCGCCGGTCGCCGGAAGGATGGGAGGCCACCGACCTGCTCGAACAGGGCCTCCCCCAGGTCGAAATCGCCGGCATCCTGGGCATTTCCACCGCCGCCGTGAGCCAGCGGGTGAAAAGTGCGCTCTGGCGGGCCGATGAGGCGGCCCGCCCGGCACTCGTTAGGCTGCTAGGGAATCTCGACCGCGCGACCAGCGAAACGGACCCCGCATGAATGCCCTCACCACATTTCACCTGCTCACGTTTCTCTACTGGGGACTGCTGCTGAGCGCCACCATCGGGTCGTTGGTCTTCGCGGTGCTTGCGGCGAAACTGCACCGGCAGCCGTTCGCCATCGCCTCCGCCGGCGCCCTGGCCGGCGCGCTGTTCATCGCGGCGATCCCGGCGCAGTCCGGCCCGGGTGCGTTCGGCGTGTTGCTCGGCATGCTCGCCCTCGCGCTGGCCGTGGTCGGCGGCGGGCCCGTCGCTGTGCTGGCGCTGAACCTGGCCACCAAGAATTCCGTGCCGCCCGGCGCGCATGGCGGCATTCTCATTTTCGCCGCGCCGCCCGCCGCTCCCCCGGCGCGAAACGATCAGGCCGCGTCGAATGATGACCTGGCCGTGCCGGCACCCGAACGCCCGGTTCAAGAAGTGCTGCGCGGCGGGTTGGCCATCGGAGTTCTGGAACGTCTCGCTGTGGCCGGCGCGATTCTCGCCGGGTTTCCCGAGGCCATTGCGATCGTTGTCGCCGTGAAGGGTGTGGGACGCTTCACCGAACTCGCCGCCGCCGAGTCGCGTGAGCGTTTCATCATCGGCACCCTCGCCAGCTTGATCTGGGCGTGCGCGTGCGCCGCGTTGGCGGCCATCGCCATCGGCTAAGTCTTCGTGCGCATCGGCGCGCTGGGCCGGTACGGGGAGACCGACACCTCGCCCGGCAGCCAGAATCGCCAGGGATAAGCCGTGCTTCCGCCCGCGCCGCTCACCCCGGTACGCGGACCGCTCTGAAACGGCAGCGGCTGATCGGCGAGTGTGAGCGTGAACGGGTCTGCGGCCAGGTCGGCCCCGCTGTCGCTGAGCTCGATGCCGACCGCTTTGGTGAGCCGGGCCGGGCCGCGCGCGAGGTCGGCGTCTACGCGTGACGTGGGGCGCCGCATCCGCGCTTCGGGCAGCCCCGACGTGATTTCACCGGCGCGCAACAGCACCGCGGATGCCTCACCGTTCGGCGAGCAGACGACGTTCGCGCAGACGTGCATGCCGTAGGTGAAATACGCGTACAGGTGACCGGGTGGGCCGAACATGGGCACCGTGCGCGGGGTTTGGCCGCGAAAGGCATGCGATCCGGGGTCGGTATCGCCGAGGTAGGCCTCGACCTCGGTCACCCGCAGGGAGATGCCACCACGGGTGAACCGCGCGCCCAGCAGCAGCGGTGCCACCTCGAGGGCCGACCCCTGCAACAGCGTGCGGTCAAAGGTCATCTCAGCAGCGCTTTCGGACTCAACAGACGGGAGCCGTGACCCTGGGCGCGCTCCTTATCCGACCAGCTGGGTCGCCAGCACCCGCACCCGCTCCACCAGCGCCACGCGCTGCTCGGCGACGCGCACGGGCGCGGTGCCGGCGAGTCCGTCGCGGCTGGTGACCGACCCGTGAATGGTGAGCACCTCACGCACCTCGGGCACAAGGTGCGGCGAGATGCTCTGCAGGCCGGCGTCGTCGACCTCATGCAGGTCGAGGCCGTGCGTTTCGGCGTATTTCACGAGTGAACCGGTGATTTCGTGGGCGTCCCGGAACGAGACGTGCCGTTTCACGAGCCACTCCGCGACATCCGTTGCCAGCGAGAACCCCTGCGGGGCCAGTTCGGCCATGCGCTCGGTGTGGAACTCGATCGTGGCGATCATGCCGGTGAAGGCGGGCAGCAGCACTTCGAGAGTGTTGATGGAGTCGAAGACGGGTTCTTTGTCTTCTTGCAGGTCGCGGTTGTACGCCAGCGGCAGTGCCTTGAGGGTGCTGAGCAGCCCGGTGAGGTTGCCGATCAGGCGCCCGGACTTGCCACGGGCCAGCTCGGCGATGTCGGGGTTCTTCTTCTGCGGCATGATCGACGAGCCGGTGGAGTACGCGTCGTCGAGGGTGACGAAAGAGAACTCGCGGGTGTTCCAGAGAATGATCTCTTCGGCCAGGCGTGACACGTCGATGCCGATCTGCGCCGTGATGTAGGCGAATTCGGCGACGAGGTCGCGGCTTGCGGTGCCGTCGATGGAGTTCTCCACAACGGCGGAGAAGCCGAGGTCTGCGGCGACGAGGCCGGCGTCGAGGCCGAGCGTGTTGCCGGCCAGAGCTCCGGAGCCGTACGGCGAGTAGTCGGCGCGGCGGCTCCAATCGGCGAAGCGGTCGAGGTCGCGCACGAGCGGCCAGCAGTGCGCCATCAGGTGGTGGGCCAACAGCACGGGCTGAGCGTGTTGCAGGTGGGTGCGGCCGGGCATGATCGCGTCGGCGTGCGTCTCGGCCTGGGCTGCGAGGGCGTCGATGAGTTCGATCACCTGAGACGCCAGAATGCGGGAATGGTCGCGCAACCACATGCGCACCAGGGTGGCAACCTGGTCGTTGCGGCTGCGGCCGGCGCGCAGTTTGCCGCCGATTTCGACACCGATGATGTCGATCAGGCCCCGCTCCAGGGCGGAATGCACGTCTTCATCGGTGTCGGCAGGCTGAAACTCTCCGGCCACGACGGCGCGCTCGAGCTCCTCGAGCGCGCCGATCATGGCGGTGAGTTCTGTGTCGGTGAGATACCCCGCTGCGGCGAGAGCCCGGGCATGTGCACGAGATCCCTGCAGGTCGTATTCAGCGAGCATCCAGTCGAAATGTGTCGACTTGCTCAACCGTGCCAGTTCCGGCGACGGTCCTCCGGCGAATCGGCCGCCCCAGAGGGCGCCCGCCTTGCCGGCGCGGTTGGTGGTGTTCTCAGTCGACACGGTTCGCCCTACTTCGCTGCAGCGTCGCGTCGTGCGGCCACCTTGCTCGGCAGCGACCACAGCTCGATGAAGCCCTTGGCCATGGACTGGTCGAAGGAGTCACCGGTGTCGTAGGTGGCGAGGTTGAAGTCGTACAGGCTCGTGGCGCTGGCGCGCCCGGTGACCACGGCGCTTCCGCCATGCATCTTCAGGCGGATGTCGCCGGTCACGTATTTCTGCGTGTCTTCGATGAACACGTCGAGGCTCTTCTTGAGTCCGGAGAACCAGAGGCCGTCGTAGACGAGCTCGGCCCATTTGCTTTCGACGCCGCGCTTGTAGCGGGCCACGTCGCGCTCCAGCGTCATGTTCTCGAGCTCTTCGTGGGCGGCGATGAGGGCCATTCCCGCGGGAGCTTCGTAGATCTCGCGGCTCTTGATGCCCACGAGGCGGTCTTCGACGATGTCGATGCGGCCGACCCCCTGGTCGCCGGCGAGGCGGTTCATCAGCTGGATGACCTGCAGGGGGGTGACCTTCTTGCCGTCGATGGCCACGGGCACGCCCTGCTCGAAGGAGATGACAACCTCGGTGGGTGCGCGGGTGATCGACGGATCCTGCGTGTAGGTGTACAGATCTTCAACCGGGGCGTTCCACGGGTCTTCGAGGAACCCGGTCTCGACCGCGCGCCCCCAGACGTTCTGGTCGATGGAATACGGGCTCTTCTTCGACTGCGCGATGGGCAGGTTGTGCGAGGCGGCGTACTCAATGGCCTTGTCGCGGAGCCGCTCAAGCCAGACGTCGCCTTCCTAACCGCCCAGCGGGCCGACAGCCAGGGCAACAGCCAACTGTGGGGGCTGCTCGGTATGCAGAAAGAAATCGCCTTCGCCGCCAAGAGAACAGTCATTGTCGTCGAGGAAATAGTGGA
>JAWOHA010000317.1:0-4685 GCA_046496385.1 Cryobacterium sp.
TGCAGAGTCGGCGACCCTCAAAGTAGACGGCAAGGCCAAGGCCTTGCAGGCAGCGGGCAAGCCCGTGATCAGTTTCGCGGCCGGGGAACCCGACTTTCTCACGCCCGACCACGTCGTCGACGCGGCATCCCGGGCGGTGCTCGATCCGAAGAATTATCGTTACACCCCGGCAGCAGGCCTGCCCGCGCTGCGCGAGGCGGTCGCGGCCAAGACCCTGCGTGACAGCGGCCTGGCCGTCACACCGAACCAGGTGGTGATCACCAACGGCGGCAAACAGGCCGTCTACCAGGCCTTCCAGACGCTCCTCGACCCGGGCGACGAGGTCATAATGCCCACCCCGTACTGGACCACGTACCCCGAAGCCATCCGCCTGGCCGACGGCGTGCCGGTGGCCGTGTTCGCCGGCAGCGACCAGAACTACCTGGTCACGGTGCAACAGCTCGAAGCGGCCCGCACCCCGCGAACCAAAGTGCTGCTGTTCGTGTCCCCCTCCAACCCCACCGGCGCCGTCTACTCCCCCGAGCAGACCCGCGCCATCGGCCTCTGGGCCGAGGAACACGGCCTCTGGGTCATCTCCGACGAGATCTACCAGAACCTCACCTACCCGGCGCCGGGCTCCGACGAGACCCCGGGCGCTTTGTCGATCGTGGAGGCCGTGCCGGCTCTGGCCGACCGCACCATTCTCGTCAACGGCGTCGCCAAGACCTATGCCATGACCGGATGGCGTGTGGGCTGGATGGTCGGGCCGCTCGACGCCATGAAAGCGGCCGCGAACCTGCAGTCCCACCTTTCGTCCAACGTCTCCAACATCTCCCAGCACGCCGCGATCGCGGCCCTGAACGGGCCGCAAGACGCCGCCGAAGGCATGCGCCAGGCCTTCGACCGCCGTCGCGGTCTGATCGTGGCGGAGTTGAACAAGATCGAGGGCGTGATCACCCCGGTTCCCCAGGGCGCGTTCTACGTCTACCCCGACGTCACCGGGCTGCTCGGCCGGTCCTGGAACGGGGTCACCCCCACGAGCTCGCTGGAACTCGCCGATCTGATTCTGGACCAGGCCGAAGTCGCCGCCGTTCCCGGCGAAGCCTTCGGCCCGAGCGGTTTTCTGCGGCTGAGCTACGCGCTCGGTGACGCGGCTCTGCTCGAGGGGATCCAGCGCCTGCAGCGCCTCTTCGCCCGGTAGCCCGACCCCGCCTCGCGCCCGCGCCCGCGCCCGGCGGAACGGAACCCCAATCAGGACCTCAGAGTAGCGGTCGGCGCAGAATCGGGGGATTCTGCACGCATGAGCGCTTCAGATCCCGTCGTGCAGGTTCGCGATCTGCGTAAGTCCTACGGCCGTTTCGAGGTTCTGCGTGGGGTGAGCTTCGACATCGAGCAGGGTGAAACGTTTGCCCTGCTCGGCCCGAACGGGGCCGGCAAGAGCACGCTCATCGAGATTCTTGAAGGTTACCGTGCGCGCAGCGGTGGCGAGGTGACCGTGCTCGGCGTCGACCCGCACCAGGGCGACCTGGCCTGGAAGGCACGCCTGGGCATCGTGTCGCAGTCGGGCGCCGAATCCGGCTCGGCCACCGTCACCGAACAGCTGCGCCACTTCGCCCGGTTCTACCCCCACGCCCGAGACGTGAGCGAGGTCATCGACGCCGCCGGCCTGCGCGAGAAGGCGAAGACCCGCATCAGCAAACTCTCCGGCGGGCAACGCCGCCGAGTGGATGTCGCCCTCGGCATCATCGGCCGCCCCGACCTGCTCTTTCTCGACGAACCCACCACCGGGTTCGATCCCGAGGCCCGGCGCCAGTTCTGGGGCGTGATCGGCGGCCTGAAGGCCGAGGGCGCCACCATTCTGCTCACCACCCACGACCTCGATGAGGCGGCCCACCTCGGCGACCGGGCCGGTATCATCGCCGACGGTGAACTCATCGACACCGGCACCATCGATGAAATCGGCGGCCGGCAGGCCCGGGTGCCCCTCGTGCGCTGGCGCGACGACACCGGCGCCCGGCGCGTGGAACGCACCCCCGAACCTGCCCGTTTCGTGGCCCGTCTCGTGGCCGACCGAAACGGCGCCGAACCCGATGACCTCGACATCGTGCGGCCGACCCTGGAAGACGTCTACCTCGACCTGGTTCTGCGGCACAGCCGGGCGGCTCAGCCCGAACCCGGTGACGTATCTCCCGGGGGCCGCCGTCAGGACCGTGCCGCCGCCCTCGGTGACACCCTCGACGACAAGGACGTGCGGGCATGAGCACGACGAACGCGACCACCCGGCCGGCACCGCAGCGACTCCCCCGTCGTGTTCTGGGCCTCGGCCTGGTGCGCATCGGCTACGAGATACGCATGTATTTCCGCTCGCCCGACACGGTGTTCTTCACCTTCCTGTTTCCCTTCATCCTGCTCGGGATCTTCAGTGCGGCGTTCGGCTCGGGTGGCAACATGGGAGCCGCCCCCGACGGGTCCGGCGGCATCAGCGTGGCCAACTTCTTTCTTCCCGGGCTGGTCGCGGCGGGCATGTTCCTCTCCGGCGTGCAGAACCTGGCCATCGACATCGCCACGGAGAAAAGCGACGGCACGTTGAAAAGGCTCGGCGGCACCCCTTTGTCGCCGCTGAGCTACTTCGTCGGCAAGATCGGCCAGGTTTTCGTGACGGCGACCCTGCAGGCCGGTCTGCTGCTGCTGTTCGCCGCGCTGGTTCTCGACGTTCCGCTTCCGACCGAGTCAGCGAAGTGGCTGACCTTCACCTGGGTCTTTCTGCTCGGGGTGATCACGAGCGTGTTCGTGGGCATCGCCCTGTCTGCGCTGCCGCGTTCGGGTCGCAGCGCCTCGGCCGTGGTGATCCCGGTGGCCCTGGTGCTGCAGTTCATCTCCGGCGTCTACCTGCAGTTCACGGTCCTGCCCGACTGGATGCAGAATCTTGCCGGCCTGTTCCCGCTGAAATGGATGGCACAGGGCATGCGCTCGGTCTTCCTGCCTGAAGACTTCGCCCTCGCCGAGCAGACCGCAACCTGGAACCTGCCCGGAGTGGCCGCGGCGCTGCTGATCTGGCTGGTCGTGGGCCTGGTACTCAGCCGCCTCAGCTTTCGCTGGATCCGCCGGGACGCCTAGCCGCCATGACCACAACCCCGACCAGCGGCAGCGCGCACAGCGGCACTCCGGCAGGAGACGCCGCGCCCACCGCCCCGACACTGCGCTTCTTCGATTGGATCCGCGACTCCGGATTCGAGCGCGGCACTGACCGCTGGCTCGCCGGCGTCTGCGGCGGCATCGCCGTGCGCACCGGTCTGGAACCCCTCATCGTGCGCGGCATCGTGGTGGTCATCGCGATCCTCGGCGGCCCGGTCGTGTTCTTCTACGCCGTGGCCTGGGCGCTGATGCCCGACCGCTACGGCATCATCTACGCCGAAGAGGCCCTGAACAAGCGCTTCGAACCGGCCATGGTCGCTATCGGCGCCCTGCTGCTGCTCACGCTCGCACCCGGCGTGCGCGGCCTCTGGTGGAACGTCCCGATTCCGGGCTGGGGAATGCCGCTCTGGCTGAGCACCACCCTCTTCGTGGGCTGGGCACTCCTTTTGGCCGCCGCCGTCATCGGGCTCATCGTCTACCTGGTGCGCCGCTTCCCCGCCGGCCCCACACTCCCGGCCGCGCCGGCTGAACCGGCAGCCGCCGACGTGGCATCCGCCGCAGCGCCGGTTGCAGCGCCGGTTGCAGCGCCGATTGCGGCATCGACACCGGCCGACGCGGCACGCCCCGTTCAGCCGCAGGGCGCGGCCCGCCGCGAAGCTCGCGACGCCGACCTGCGCGCGCGTTACCCCGGGGCCGGATTCACCGCCATCACCGTGGGCATCGCCCTGCTCAGCGGCGCCACGGCCGCGGCGCTGTCGCTCGGCACCGCCGACAGCGCCGACAGCGCCGGCCGGGCGTCGATCGCTCTCGTGATCGGATTGGCCACCGCCCTGGCCGTACTCGGCCTGGGCATCATCGCGAGCGGCATACGCGGCCGTTTCAGCGGGGCACTGGGAGGCCTGTCCTTCATCACCGCGGCAGCTCTCGTCATCGCGGGCGTCGTTCCGCAGGACACCCAGTTCTCTCCGTTCGGCGGCACGACCTGGAGCCCGGAGCCGACCACCCTCTCGAGTGCTCTCGGCGCGGGCGCCGTTCCCGGATACGCCATGATCGCCGGCCAGGCCACCCTCGACCTCAGCGCCCTCGCCGACTCCCCGAGCGAAGACCTGGCACGCACCATCGACGTCTGGGTGGGGGTCGGCGTCACCGAGATCGAGCTTCCCGAGGGTGCCGCCGTGCGCATCGAGACCAATGCCCTGGTGGGCGGAATCGACACCGGTGCACGCGGTGTCGAGCGCGGCGGCGTGCTGTTCCGCGACTCGCGCACCGTCGCCCCCGCGGGCGACGTCACCGCGCCGGGCGCCACCGCGGCCGTGCCCCTGATTCGCATCTGGACTCTCCTCGGCCAGGTCGTTCTCGTCGACCCGTCACGTTAGGCACCCCATGTCACAGACTGAGCACACCCCACCGGCGGATCCCGTTCCCGTTCCCGTTCCCGCACCCGCCCCCGTTCCCGCACCCGCCCCCGTTCGCGCCGACGCACCCGTACGGCACGGCCCGCGCTTCGGCACCATCGGGTGGGGAGCCTTACTGCTCGGCCTGGCCACGTTCATGGTCGCTCGCACACTCGC
>JAWOHA010000332.1:0-4815 GCA_046496385.1 Cryobacterium sp.
CGCGGCCGGGTCGAGCGCTCCCGAATCTCATCGGTCACGTCGGTCGGCAGGCTCAGAAAAACCCAGGCACCCGCCGACGCTGACTCCCACAGCGGGGCCTCGAACCGAAACGTCACCATGTTCGGAGCGTACCCAGAGCAGCATCCGCTGCCAACCGGCGCGGAGCCTCTCAGCCCCGGGCGGGATGCTTATTCGCAGCCGATCCCGTCGCCGTCACGGTCGAGGTGGCGCCCGTCACCGGACTGGTCGGCAGGCACCGGAGCCGCACCCGCAGCACGGGCGGCATCACAGTTCTTGTAATACGCCTCGGGGGCGACCGGCTCAACGACCGCACCAGGCGCGGGTTCGGGCACCACCGGCGAAACGACGAGTTTTGCCCCGTGCGCGCTCTGCACGGGGCGAAACTCGTCGTCTTGCCGGGTGCGGAACTACTCGGCGGAGAGTTCGGCCGGCAGGGTCACCGTGGTGCTCTGCAGGGTGACTGCGGTGCCCGCGAGGAGGCGGCCGTCGATCGACGATCCCGTCTTCATGGCGATGTTCGTGTCGCTCAGGATGGTGCCCTCGACGTGCGCCGAGGTGCCGATGGCCACCGCGCCGGCGACCTGCCAGAACACGTTCGAGGCCTGCACGTCACCCGCCAGAATCACGGACTTCGCCGCAGCCTGGGTGAAGTCGCCGGCGACCTGCATGATGAACACATCGTCGACACCGCCGGTGAGGGTCACATCGGTCGAGATCTCCAGGCCGGTGCTCCACGTGTAGAGACCGGGGGTGAGAGTGAGGCCGCCGATTTCACCGGCACCGAGGTTGACCGCGTCGGGGTTGCTGCGCCCGGCGGCGTCGCGGTACGCGCCGCCCATGTCGCCCACGGCCGCCGTGAGAGAGGTCGCATCGATGGTGCTGCATGCGGGGCCCGCCGCGTCTACGGTGAAGATGCTGCCGGTGACCTCGTCGCAGCCCAGGTGCATGGCGGCGCCGGTGATCGGGCTGGTTCCCACGTCTCCGGTGATCGCCGATAGGCGCACGTCGGTGACGCCGCTCTGCGACAGAATGGCGAATGATTCGGCTGACCCCAGGTCGACGGGAGCCTGCGGGAGCACGTCAGCGGATGCGCCGGTGAGGCCGACCGCGCCGACTCCGGCTACGGTGACGGCCAGCAGAACGGCCAGCAGGCCGGTTCTGGAGGTGGAGGTGTGCTTCATGCTCATGATGATTGCCTCTCAGTGGGCCCACGCGGTGCGAACCCGGGAACAGGACCGCGGAGGGGCGGCCACCGATGTTGCACACCGGGTTGTCTCGCCGAGTGCGGGCGCCCCCGGCTCGAGCTCGGGAGCCGTGTGCCCGCGACGACGGAAGAACCCGCGTGCCCCCCAGGACGTTGCGTGGGCCCTGCCGTCGGGCTCAGCCAGACAATCTGTCTGCCCCCAGACTAGGGGGCCTTGGGTCGCTCCAAAACAGGACAGTGGTTTGCCAGGAACGGCGGCAGCAGCTCGCGCCCCCCGCCGCGCGGCCGGACCTTAAGTTTGGGCAAACGGTTCGTGACATCAGATGGTTCTGAACCTTCGTGCTGACAAGATCTGAGCAGGGCCTGCCCCGGCAGGCCGGCGGCACCGAGTCTGTCGGCGCCGGATCTGTGTTGCGCGCGGTGGCCACACCCGTTCTGGGGGTCTGGTTTTCGGTGCACTACTGGCAGGATACAAACCCCGCAAGGAGTAGACCATGACTCACACCCTTCCCACCCGGTGGCGTCGCGATGCGGCGCCAGCCCCCGACGCATCACCGCGGCCGGCCGCCGGTTTCGGCGCGTTCCACCGGCCGGCCCCAGCCGGCTCCGAGCTGCCTCAACTGCCCGAGCTGCCCGACCACTTCGCCGCGTTCGAACCGTTGCCCGGCGTGCATCTGGTGGTGGGCCGCGCCGGCGTGTTCACCGTCACCGTGTACCAGCATCCCGGCGCATGGGCCTGGGCCGACAAGCGCAGCCTTGTCGTGAGCGCCCGCCGCACCAGCTACCTGCTCGACGCCGAAGCCAACGCCGCGCACGTGACCGACCGGTTGCGGGCCCGGTTCGTGCTGCGCACCCCGGTGCGCCCGGTGGTGGCCCTGGCCGGCGGGCGCGTGATCATGCGCCGCACTCGGGTATCGCCGGTGACGGTGCTCAGCACCGCCGACCTCACCGCCTGGCTCACGGCGTTGCCCACCGTGCTGCGCCCCAGCGAGCGCATGCACCTCGCCGCGCACATCGACAACCCGGCGACCTGGGGCGTGCGCCCCCGGCCGGGCCAGGCCGCGCCGCACTAGCGGCGCGGCGCCCCTCGGCCGGCGGTGCTCTGTGGTGCGTTAGCCGGCGACGGCGGGGATGATGGCGCCGGAGAAGACCTGCCAGGCCAGCGCGGTCTTGGCCACGAGGCTCAGTGTGATGTACGCGCGCTCGCCGCGGAGGTAGTCCTTCCAGCCGCCGATCTGCTTGTACTGCAGAACCTGGTTCACCGCGAAGGTGTTGAAGAACAGGAACAGCGAAATGATGATGCCGTAGACGAACGCCGGCGGGCTCGCCTCGCTCGTGGAGCCGGGGGCGAAGAAGTAGATCAGAATTACGATCCACGGCACGATGCCGGCCATGCACCCGAACACGAACGGGGTGAAACGCTTGTTGCCGGGGGTCTCGTACTTCTCCTGCAGGGCGCCGAACAGAATCATCGCGGCGTTGAGGCCGAAGATCGAGAACAGCGCGGCGACGTCGGTGATGCCGGTGATCTGCGCGATCAGCCAGATCATGATCGACGAGCTGAGGGAGTACTCCACCCAGCGAAAGTAGTTGTGCTCGTTCTTCAGCCCCTGGGAATACCGGCCGAAGAACATCGGGCTGGAGATGAGAAAGTGAAACAGCGCCGACAGTGCGAGAAAGACCACTACGCCGACGCCCACGTTGATGTCAAAGAGCACCACGCGTTCGGGGGCGAGGGGAACACCGGGCGGCCCGGCGAGGTAGTCCGCGGTCACGGCGAAGGTGACCTGCGTGCTGAGCTGGGTGAGCACCACCGCAAACCCCACGGCCTGCAGCAGGTGCAGACCGCCGGCCACGAGATTGTAGGTGCGCAACCGGGCAATGCTCTGGTCAACGGTGGTTTTCTTGCGTGCCATGGGTGCTCCTGTTCAGCGGATATCGTTGCCGATACTAGCTGCTTGCAGCAAACATGCAAATCATGCCGGTCAGGAGCGAATACTGCCCAGCGCCCTGAGCTTGGCGTGCAGCACGGCATCGCTCGGCTCCACCACGTGGGTGTCGTCGGGAAAAGCGATCACGGGAATCTGGGTGCGACCGCTGATGGCCCGGGCCCGGTCGGCGCCGTCGTCGACGAGCAGCAGGTCGACGTAGTCGTAGTCCACGCCGAGGGTGTCGAGCAGCCGCTTGGAACGACGGCAGTCGCCACACCACTCCGCGCCGTACATGGTGATGCGGGATGCGGAGGAAAGGGGTGCGGCAGGATCGGTCATGCCCTCAGCGTAGACGTGTCGGCTGAACGCCGCCCCATGTCAGATGACGGCGTTAGCGGCGCACCAGCTCCAGGCTCACCCCGGCGGCATCGAGGGAGGCATAGAGCACCCCGTAGCCCACATATGCCGTGACCGGAATAAGCAGCAGCCACTCGCGCAGCGAACCCGAGGTGCCGAGCATCGGCAGGGCGAAGTTGCCGCCGCGGGTCCACAGCGCGTTCAGCTCCGGCGCACGGCTCCAGATCTTGGGCGGAGGCAGCACCCATGGCCAGAACAACGGCAGCCCGCCGGCGGTGATCAGGTCGCCGAGCAGGTGCACGGCGTAGCCGAGCGTGAAACACACCACGAACCATTCCTGCTGCTCGGGCGCGTAGAGCGTGATCAGGGTCGCCAGCCCCGCGCCGACCAGCCACGCGGCACCCCACGACCCGCGGGTGAGGTTCAGCGCCTTCGCGGCGAAGGCGATGATCGCCGCGCTCATCACGGCCACGCCGATGCCGAGGGGCTCGGGCCACCAGGTCGGGCTCCAGGCCAGCCGGGTGAGCCCCGAGGCGATCAGCCAGGCACAGTAGACGGCCAGCACCGAGTGCAGGCCGTGCCGATGGCCACCCGAGGCCCGGGAGATGCCGGTGGTCACCAGGCGGCCGACCACGGGCACCGACTGCGCAACCGTGGCCGACGGATGGTCTGCGTCGGGCAACAGGGCCGCCCCCGCGCACAGCAGCGCACCCGACAACGTGCCCATCGGTGTCACCGGAAACAGGGCGAGGCCGTGGCCGGCGGTCGCCGTGACGGCGATCCATGCCGCGGCCCCGGTCATGGCATGGTGCGGTCCCATCATGCCGGTCACCATCCCTGTCGCGCACCAAATCTGTCGTGCGCGGGTGGTACTGTCCGGGCGGTTCAGGGTACCGGCCACCACCGACACGACCCCCGCCGCTCCGAGCGGGGGGCTGAGAGCGGCCGCTCAGCCTTCAGTCTTCAGCCGCCCAGGCGCACGAGGTCGGCGCCGGCCTCCTCGAGTACCGCATAGAGCACGCCGTAACCCACATACGCCGTCACCGGAATAAGCAGCAGCCATTCCCGCACCGAGCCGGCGTTGCCGAGCACCGGCACGGCCACGTATCCCCCCGAAGTCCAGACCGCTTCCAGCAGCGGCACCCGTGCCCAGTTGCGCGGCGGGCGCGGCATGATCGGCCAGAACAACGGCAGGCCGCGGGTGGTGAGCAGGTCGCCGACCAGATGCATCGCATAGCCGGCCGGCCGGGCGTCGGCTCGTAGGGCTGCCGGCACCAGGGGCAAAGCGTCATACCGGCGGCT
>JAWOHA010000051.1:0-2862 GCA_046496385.1 Cryobacterium sp.
GCGTTGAGGCCGGGGCAGTCGCCGCCGCTGGTCAGTATGCCGATGCGGGCCATAAGTCATCTTCTCCACACTGCCGCCACGGCGACCGTTTTGGCGCCCCTGCGCGTTTCGCGGGCGGCGGCTTTTCTGATGTCACGAAACCACCGTCCCGGCCGACGCGATAGGAGGATTTTCCCGCCTCCCCGATGCGGGGTAACCCGCATCGGGGAGGAATGCAATCGGGCCGATATGGTGGGGTCAGCGCCCATGACCCGTCGCAATGTTCGTGGTTGTGCGTTTCATCAAGGAGGATGGAAATGACCAAGGCACAGCCGCAGATCGCCGCGCCGACAAAGAGTTCGCAGAAGAACGCGGGCGCGCCGCACGAGCCGGATTGGATCAACGAACTGGCCCGAGACCTTGCCGGCCGGTTCGAGCTGCAGCCGCTGCTGGGCCGGATTCTCGGCCACGCCGCATCGTTGCTGGGCTGTGCATCGGGCTCGATCTCTTTGGTGAACGAGGCCCGTGGCACGTACACGAAGAAGGTGGACCTCGGCGTGGGGTGCCAGGAGGGACAAACCTTCTCACTGGAGGAGGGGCTGACCGGCCAGATCGTTCGCAGCCGGTCGACGGTCATCCTCGATGCGTACAGCAGCATCGAGCACGGTCATATCCCCCCGAACGACCCGCGCTGGAACTGCGCCGTCATCGGTGTGCCGATCCGATGGGGAGAACAGATCGTGGGAGCGTTCATTCTCTTCAGCCCGGATGAGTGCCGAGTATTCACCGTGGAGGAGGCCCGGCTGGCCGGGGTCTTCGCCGGCCATGCCGCGGTCGCGATGATCAACTCCGACCTGCATTCCAAAGCCTCGGTCAGAGAACGCGAGGCGGCCGTCGCCGCAGAACGTGAGCGTGCTGTGCGCGACGTGCACGAGACCGTGGGCCGATCCTTGACGAACCTGCTGCTCACTCTCGATCAGGCGGACAGCGCCAGCAGCCTCGGCCAGGGCCGGAATACGGTGGCGGCTCACATCGGCAAGGCCCGGACCATTGCCCACGACGCCCTCACCGAGACACGGCGCACGGTGCTCGGCATGGACCCGCCGGCTCTCTCCGGCCGCACCCTGGACGAAGCGATTGCCTCTGAACTGGCGTGGGTTGAAGCGATGAGTGGCGCTGCGACCCAGCTGACCGTGATCGGAGACGTACGACCGATCGCGCCGGAGGTCGCCCATCAAGCCTTCAAGATTGTGCAGGAGGCGCTCCGCAACGTGGTGACCCACGCACACGCGACCACGGTGCGGGCCGGGCTGATCTTCGATCGCGGCACGCTCGTCGTCGTGGTGGAAGACGACGGCCGGGGATTCGACCTTGCCGCCGTTCACGGCGACCATGCCACGTTGCCGTCGCGGTGCCTCGGGCTGCACGGCATGACCTCCCGCGCCACACAAATCGGGGGCGGGTTGCACATCGACACCACGCCCCGCTGGGGAACCCGGGTGCGCGCCACCCTGCCGCACCGGGCACCGGCGCCGGGCACCGCGGGCCCGCCGCAGTGGGAGGTGCTGATCGCCAACGACCATCCGGTCATCAGCGCCGGACTCGTTCGGCTGCTGAGCCTCGCCGAGCCGGCGATCCGGGTGACGGCCGAGATCGGCTCCGCCGACCAGTTGTTCTCCGCCTACGAGATGCTTCGCCCAGACGTCATTCTGATTGATCTCGGCATGGTGCACCAGAACACGACCGGGGTCCTGGCCAGAATTCGTGAGCTGGATCCCGACGTCGCGATCGTGGTCCTGACCGACAATCCCACCGTGGAACAGGTGCGTTCGGCCCGGCAAGCCTGTGTGCGCGGGTTCGTGAACCAGCGTGCCAGCGGGGACACGATCGCCCGCACTCTCGTGGCTGCCGGCCAAGGCCAGGCTCTCGTCGAGGGAGACGTCTTCGACCACCTGCTCGGCGCCGCCCCGAGTGGATCGGGCACCGGAAATTTCACGTCTCGTGAGAAGCAGGTGCGCTCAATGGTCGTCCGGGGCATGGCCGACAAGCAGATTGCCGGCGAACTGGGCATCTCGGTGAAGACGGTGGAGAAGCACGTCGGCTCGGTGCTGCGAAAGACCGGGGCGCGCAACCGCACCATGCTCGCGGGCATGACCGTGCGCGAGCCCGAACCGGCGCATCCGTGGGGTTAGAACTCGTCGTTCCGGGTCGGCACAGCCCGCTCCCGCATCAGCGGCTGGGGCAGAAGAAACCGGGGATGCGGGCTGCGCGTGGTCAGGGGCGCACGTCGCCGCCGGAGCCGACGGTGACGATCTGGCCGATCATGGCGCCGGCGTGGAGGCCGGTGAGGTAGCCCACGGCGGCGGCCAGGGCTCGGGGGGTGGCGGTCACGTCTTCGGGAACGGAGACTTCGTTGACGGTGATGCCCCGCGGGCCGAGGTCGCGGGCGAGCGTCTTGACGAGAGCCACCAGCGCCCCCTGCACGGCGGCTGTGGCCGTGGCGCCGGGGAGTTCGGTGGCGCTCCACCCCGACCCGACCACGACGATGCGGGCATCTGCGCTGCGGCTGAGAACAGGCACAGCGGCGCGAATGAGCGCAAACGGTGCGAAGAGGGCCTGGCTGACGCCGGCGAACCAGTCGGCTGCGGGCGTGTCGGCGAACCGGCCCCGGAGCGGGGTGCCGGCGGCGCAGACGAGAACGCTGAGAGAGCCGAGCTGCTGCTCGATGTGGGCGACGACGGCGGCCGGATCTGCCGCAACCGGGTCCGGGAAACGGGCCACGACCAGGTGGGCGCCGGGAATCGGGTCACCGATGACAGCAACGCGCATTCCCTCGGCGACCAGGCGCGCAACAACCGGTTCGGCGAAATCAGGATCGACCAG
>JAWOHA010000213.1:0-8659 GCA_046496385.1 Cryobacterium sp.
TCCCCGCTGGGGTGTGCGCCGGCGGCGTCGATCACCCAGGCGTAGTTGAACGCCCGCTCCCGCCAGGCGCTGTACCGACCCGAGACCCCGCCGTGGCCGGCTGACATTTCGGTCTTGAGCAGGGCATCCGCCCCCACCTCCCGCAGTCGGGCCACCCATTTGGCCGGCTCCACGTACAGCACGCGCGTGTCGTTCAGGCTGGTCACGGCCAGAATGCGCGGGTAGTGCGTGTCTCGCACGTTCTCCACCGGGGAATACGACTTCATGTACGCGTACACCTCGGGGTTGTGCAGCGGGTCGCCCCACTCGTCCCACTCGATCACGGTCAGCGGCAACGACGGATCCAGAATCGACGTGAGCGGGTCGACGAACGGCACCACGGCCAGAATGCCCGCGAACAGCTCGGGGGCCAGATTCGCCACGGCACCCACCAGCAAACCGCCGGCGCTGCCGCCCTCGGCCACCAGATGCTGGGGAGTGGTGAAACCGGCATCGATGAGGTGCTGGGCGCAATCGATGAAGTCGGTGAACGTGGTGCGTTTGCGGGTGGTCTTGCCCTGTTCGTACCAAGGGCGGCCGAGTTCGCCGCCGCCGCGCACGTGTGCGATGGCAAAGACCATGCCGCGGTCCAGCAGGCTCAGTCGCGGAATACCGAACCCCGGGTCGATGCTCTGCTCATAGGAACCGTAGCCGTAGAGCAGCGTGGGCGCCGGTTCGCCGGGGGTCACCAGATCGCTGCGGTACACGAGGGAAACCGGAATGCGGGTGCCGTCGCGGGCGATGGCCCATTCCCGGCGCTGCGTGAACAGGCTCGGGTCGTAGCCGCCGAGCACCTGCTGCTGCTTGAGCTGGCGCATCTCACCGGTCGCCACGACATAGTCGTACACGGTCGACGGGGTGACGAAGCTGGTGTATCCGAGACGGATCACGGGCTGCTCCCACTCCGGGTTGCCACGCGTGCCAACGGTGAACAGCGGCTCGGAGAAGCTCAGCTCGGTCAGGCCGGTGCCGTCGCCGCGGCGGTCGACCGCGATGCGGGTCAAGCCTTCGCGGCGGTACTCCACCACCACGAAGTCCCGGAACGCATCCACGCTCTCCAAACGGATCTCGGGATTATGGGCGAGAACGACGTGCTGCTCGCCCTGGGCGTCATGCGCGGCGACACTGACCAGCTCGAAGTTCACCGCCTGGTCGTTGTGCACGATGAGCAGGCGATCCTCGCCCTGCAGTACGGCGTGTTCCACCTCGTATTCCACGCCCTCGCGGCGCGGCCACACCACCGTGAAGTCACCGGCGGGGTCGCTCGTGTCGAGCAGCCAGGTTTCGCTGGTCACGCTCGACCCGGCCTCGATCACCAGGTATTTGCGGCTGCGGGTCAGGCCCACACCCACCCAGAAACGTTCGTCGGGTTCGGTGAACACCATGGTGTCAGCGGATGCCGCACTGCCGATCTCATGCCGCCACACCGTGTCGGGGCGCCACGCGTCATCCACGGTCGTGTAGAAGACGAATCGTCCGCTCGGGTCAAAAAGGGCGCCCTCCGAGGTGTTGGCGATCTCGTCGGCATGGTTCTGCCCGGTCTCGATCGTGCGCACCCGGATCGTGTAGCGCTCATCACCTTCCGTGTCGACCCCGTACAGCATCAGCCGGCCGTCGTCGCTGGCATCGAAGCTGCCCAGGGAGTAGAAGTCGTGGCCGGTGGCCTCGTCATTGTCGTCGAGGAGCACCTGCTCACCCGGCAGGCCGGGAGCGCCGTCACCGGCCGGGTCGTCTGTGAGCCGGGGCGGGGTCCAATCCAGCGGGTCGGTGATCGGGGCCCGGCAGTGGATGCCGTACTCCAGCCCCTCCACCGTGCGGGTGTAGTGCCACCAGAGTCCCTGGCGCACCGGAACGCTCAGATCGGTCTCCTGGGTGCGGCCCTTGATCTCCTCAAAAATCTGTTCCTGCAGCAGCTCCAGGTGGCCGGTACGCACGCTCGTATAGGTGTTCTCCGCCTCCAGGTGGCCGATCACGGCGGGACTGCTTTTGTCCCGCATCCATTCGTAGTTGTCGATCACGACATCGTTGTGGTGCTCGCGGTGCTGGGGGGACTTGACGGCAATCGGCGGGAGGGTCATACCCTCCAGCGTACCGAGCGACGTTCGGCGGCGCGCCCGTCGCAGGCGCTCAGTCTCTGCGGATCGGCTCGGTCGGGGCGGGGCTGAGCATGGCCACGATCTGCGCCGCCGTTCCCTCGCGCACCAGCCGGTGCCCGGTGCCGGCCCACAGGGCGAGGCCGTGGGCGTCTCCCGCGGCGTTCGCGGCGGCACGCAGCGGCGCCGTCAGATCGCCGACCTCGGGGTAGCCGAGCGGGGCCGTGGCGTCGTGGGTCTCTACGAACCGGTTCACGAGGGCACGCGCGGCCCGACCCGTGAACGCCCGGGTGACGGTGGTGTCGGGAAAGTCCGGCGACCCGATCGCCGCCCGGTGCGCCGGCCGGGTGCCCGACTCCACGGTCTTGAGAAAAGCGGTTCCGCATTGCACGGCGACGGCGCCGTGATCGAGCAGGTGGCGCACATCGGCGCTGGAGGCCACCCCGCCGGTGGCGATGAGGGGCATGTCGGTGAGCGCGGCGATGCTCTCCAGCAAGCGTTCCAACGGCTGGGTGGACAGCGCGGCCGCGGGGTCGAACGTGCCTCGGTGGCCACCGGCCCCGGGGCCCTGCACACAGAGCGCGTCGACACCCAGGGCGATGGCCTGAATGGCCTCGGACACCGAGGTGACCGTGGCGACAACGCACACGTCGAGCGCATGCAGGCGCGTGAGCACCTCGGGTGCGGGCAGCCCGAACGTGAATGACACCACGCTCGGCGCATCGGCTTCGAGAACGGCGATCTTGTTGTGCCAATCGTCGTCGGCGACGTCGGAAACAGAACCGTCCACGATGAGTTCGGGCAGCTCGATGTCGTAACGGGCGGCGTCAGGTTCGAGCCGGGAACGGTAGTCCTCGATCTGAGCGAGCTTCGCGACGGATGTCTGCGGTGCGAACAGATTCACGCCGAACGGGGCCGCGGTGAGGGTTCTGGTGCGTGCGATGTCGCCGTGCAGCTGGGCGGCCGTGAGATAGCCGGCGGCGAGAAAACCCAGCCCGCCGGCGTTGCTCACGGCTGCGGCGAGATCGGGAGTGGAGGGGCCGCCGGCCATGGGGGCCTGCACGACGGGGAGGGCCAGACGTTCAAAAGTAAACACCCCTCAGTATGCCGGAGCGACCCTGCGAGAACGGCGGAGCTATGCCGTACGGTCTGCGGCGGGCTTCGCGGCGGGCTTCGCGGCGGGCTTGGCCCGTGGGGGCTTCGCGGCCAGAGCCGCCGCCTTGGCCAATTCGCGTTCGTTGCGGCGCACCGCGGCCGGAGTGGGCGGCACGGGAATCGTGGTGCGGGATCCGGGGCAGTCCTGGCCCGGGGTGGCGGCGGAATGGTAGGTGGCAAACCGGGTGTCAGAGGTGATCCACACCATCTGTCGGCATTCCGGACATTCAGCTTCCAGCATCTTCATGATTGGTCGACCTTTCGACAGCAGGCGAAACATGGTGGCCTTTCAGAGTACCGAGCGGGGTCCCGAAACACCTCTCCCCGTGTGAGGGCTGGCAACGGCGCCGATTTCTGTGCTAGGCCGGGTGTCGTGGCTGCGGCCAGCCTTGGAGAGTGACCGAAATCACCCCTGCCGTACCCATTTCATGGGAGTGTGTCAGCAGCCAGGCTGGCGGCAGTTCGAGAAACCCCGGGAGGCTCGTGGTGAGACAGCTGACAGAGATTGAACGCAAGTACGATGTGGACCGCACGCTTCGAGTACCCGACCTCTCCCGGCTGCCGGGAATCAGCGGCCTGGACTTTCCCGGTTCGATGACGCTCACCGCGGTGTACTTCGACACCCCCGATCTGGATCTGGCCCGCCATCAGATCGCCCTGCGCCGACGCGACGGGGGCGCCGACGCCGGCTGGCATATCAAGCTGCCCGCCGATGAGGGGCGCACCGAACTGCAGTGGCCGCTCGACACCGACCGCGCCGCCGAAACGGGTGCCGATGCGCCGGTGCCGGCGCCGGTCCTCGCCCCCGTGCGCGCCATCGTTCGGGACCGACCGCTGACGCCGTTGGCGCGCATCACCACCATTCGCACGACCATGCTGCTGCTCGACGAGACGGGAGACCCGGTCGCCGAGTTGGCCGACGACGATGTCTCGGCATCCGACATGCGCGGTGGGGTGTTTCGCAAATGGCGGGAATGGGAAGTCGAGCTGTTCAGCGCCGCCCCGCATGCGCGCGTGGACCGCGCCCGGCTGCTCGACGCCATTGAGGCCGCGCTCACCGCAGCCGGCGCCGCCCCCTCGACGAGCCTCGCCAAGATCGCCCGCGCCCTCGGCGTGCGCGGGCTCGGCCCCGCGGCGGCGTCGAGCAGCCCGGCGGACACCCTGCCGGCACCGCAACCACAGCCGGATGCTCGGATGGCCGACAGCGTGGCATCGGTGATCGCGACTCTGCGGGAACAGCACGCACGCCTTCTGGCGGCGGACCCCGCCGTGCGCGCGGACGAACCGGGCGCGGTGTCGACGATGCTGCACGCGGTGCAACGGCTGCGGAATGTTCTCGGCGCCTACGGCGCACTGTTCGACTCCGACACCGTGCACGGGATCGACATCGACCTCACGGCGCTGGCCGCAGTGCTCGCCGAGGCGCGGCACACCGAACGCAACCGGCAGGGCCTGGCGGTGTTGCTGGACGCGCTGCCGCCGCTGGAGTCGCTGCCGCCGGGCGAGCAGACCGAAGCCGTGCGGCACGCCGTCACGGGAGCGGCCGACGAGTACCGGGCCGCGGCCCACGCCCGGGCGGTCGCCGGGCTCACGCAGCGGCCGTACTTCGGACTGCTCGACGACCTGGACCGTTTTCTGGCCTCGCCGCCCACGGTGAAGCTGAGCCCCAAGCATGCTGCCGCAGCGGTGCGGGCGGCCCTGCAGGATGGTGTGACGAACCTGCGCGAGTGTGCGCGCGCGGTCACCGGGGGAGAGGCAGCCGGGGGAGAGGCAGCCGGGGAAGAGAGCGCCCCGGGCGGGTCCCCGGAGCCGGCACGACGACAGGCTGCGGCTGCCGCGCAGCGTCTTCGCCACGCCGTGCAGGCCCTGAGCACCCTGCCGGCCTCACGGCGCGGGCCCGGCGCCGAATCCCGTCGGCGTCTGGCCAAAGCCGCCCACCGGGCCGAACGGGCGCTCTGGTCCGACAGCGATTCCGCGGCCCTGGCCGACTACCTCGATGGAGCTGCCGCGCACGCACGAGCCGACGCACGAGCCGACGCGGGCGGCTTCGCGGGGGGGCTCGTGTACGGGCTTCTTCTCGGGCGGCTGGCCGGCCGGGCCGAATGCGCTGGGGTCTCCACCCGGCCCGACACGGCGGCCCTGGCCAAAGCCGTGCGCCGGTGCCGCGCGCTCGCGCGCAAGCTCTGAGCGGCCCGGCATGAACGGCGCAACGCTTTCTCGAGACGTTCTGCGGCAGGGGACCGTGCTGCTCAGCGCGGCGCTGGCCCTGGTGGGGGCCTTCATCGGTTCCGGCGCCGCCGGCGGAACCCCGATCCAGAACGCTTCGGGCGGCGCTCTCGCGGCCGACGCCACCCTCATCGCGCCGGGCGGGCCGGCCTTCTCGATCTGGACGCCGATCTACCTCGGCCTGATCGGCTATGCTCTCTGGCAGGCGCTGCCGGGCCAGCGCACGGATGCCCGTCAACGGCAGCTGGGTTATCCCGTGGCCGCCTCCCTGCTCTTGAACGCCGCGTGGATTCTGAGCGTGCAGTTCGACCTGCTGGTGCTGAGCGTTCCGGTGATCGTCGCTCTGCTGCTGGTTCTGCTCCGGGCCTTTCGCCGCACCCTCGCCTCTCGTCCGAAGAACCGGGTGGAGGCGGTGCTCGCAGACGCGACCCTGGGGCTGTACCTGGGCTGGGTCTGTGTGGCGACCGCGGCGAACGTGACTGCCGTGCTCGTGGCCGCCGGTTTTCGCGGCTGGGGGGTGAACGCCGATCTATGGGCTGTTGTCGTGCTCGGCGCCGCGGGCGCCGTGGGCGTGGTGCTGGCCGTCTCCAGCGGCGGCCGGATCGCTCCGGCCCTCGCCCTCGGGTGGGGCCTGGGCTGGGTCGCCGTTGCCCGGTTCACCGGACCGCTGTTCTCCATGCCCGCGGCGGTCACCGCGGCCGCGATGGTGCTGCTGATCGGTGTGGCGACGGTCGTGATCCGTGCCCGGGCACGCTCAGGAGCCGGCCCCGGTCGTTCCGCACGGTGAGTCGGGCGTGCGCTTCGTCTGGCCGAACGTCGTCCAGTAGCGCCCGCCCGACCCGCCGGTCAGATGGTTCCCGCCGGTATGGCCGGGTCTAGCTGGTGCGGCGCGGTGGCTGCGGCTTCTGCACCGCATACTCGCCGCCGGCGCGACCGCCGAAGGGGCGACCGTGGTCGGCGAACTCTTCCCTGAAGTAGGCCATGCGCCACGGCCCCATCTCGATCCGAGCGCCGGTGCGCAGAATCTGGCCCCGCCCCCGGTTCGGGTCCTCGGACTCCCGCACACTGCCCGAGTAGTCTCCCAGCGGATAGAGCACGTACTCGTCGTTGGCGTCGTGGCGGATCTCCGCATGCAGCGGCTTCAGACCCTCCAGCTGCAGGCTCACCTCGGCGCCGGACCCGATCGTGGTCGTGGTGGGCAGCAGGTTGAATTCCCGCGGCATCTGCCCGTTCCAGTTCTCGGAGCCGACCACGAAGATCAGCCGAGGTCGACCGCCCCCCGGAGTGTAGTGCGTCGTGGTGACGCGGCGACGGTTCTTCCGGTCCAGCGTCGGCACCAGGGGAAACAGCGTCGGCGGCGGCATCGGAACAGCGACCGGCTTGGCCGTAGCCCGGTTACGCCCGATGAACAGCGGCGCAAGCGCCGAGGCCGATCCGAGCGAAATGTGCGGCGACTTGGTCACGATGCGCTGCAGCAGCGGCGCGTCCACGTCGCCGATCCGGGCGATCAGACCGCCGGGCCCGGTGAGGGTCACGGTGAGGCCCCTCTTGGCGAGCTCATCGGCGATGCCGCGAACCTGGCCGAGTTCCATGGAACGTCCCTGCGCCAACAGCGCGGGGTCGCTCGTGTAGATCTCCACCTCTTTGCCGTCTGCCGTGATCGTGCCCTGCATCTGCTCGTCGGATTCCTGCGTTTTTCCCGGCTCGAACAGAGAGAACGCCAGATCGATGTGCAGGCTGATGCCGCCGCTCGCGGAACCGCCCGACTTTCTGGCCGCCATATTACTGGCGGTGCGGGTCGGAGCCGATGCTGTCGGCGTCGCTCGTGGTCACCCGCAGAGTCCCGTTGAACTTCCAGGTGGCGCGCGGCGCGTCGGGCCCGATGTCGCGCGGAACCTCCACGTTCATGTCGATGAAGCTGTAGTTGATCGCCGCGCCCTTGCCGGTGAGGTACGACCACATTTCCTGGCCGAGGTCGGTCCAGTCGCGAATGCTGCGTTCTTCAGCTTCGGTCGTGCTGTCAACGTCGCCGAGGTTGTTCTGATTTTCGGTCACAGTGGGGTCCTCTTCATTCGCTCGAGATTTCGACCGAGCTCACGGCCCGCACGCCCGGCAAGCCGGGTCACGAGAACCGCTCCGTCGCGTCGTCTGCTAATCACCTTAGCTACTATGGGAGGACTCCGTTAGCCCGAAAAGTGTTTTCACCGGGCGGAATACCCCCCGTTGGAGGCGCACCTGTTCTTGCTTGATGCCGACACCGTCGTCTACTCGGCGAGCGACCTCTCGGCAGCCGCCACGTGCGAGTGGGCGCTGATGCGCCGGCTCGACGCGAAGCTCGGCCGGATCGTGGCGAGCCCCGAACCACCCGACGCCATGCTGGAGCGGACCGCGCTGCTCGGCGACCGCCACGAGCACCTCATGCTGGAGCGACTGCGACGTTCCCACGAGGTGGTCGAGATCGCCCGCCCGGCCGTGACCGAGATCGCCGCCGCGGTGCAGCAGAGCGAACGGGCACTGCGGGCGGGCGCCGAGGTGGTGTTCCAGGCGGCGTTCTTCGACGGGCGTTTTCTCGGCTACGCGGACTTCATCATCCGCACGCCGGGTGCCTCCCTCGCCGAGCCGACGTACGAGGTGTACGACACCAAACTGGCCCGCTCGGCGAAGATCACCGCGCTGCTGCAACTGGCCGCCTACAGCGAGCAGCTGCAGAGCCTGGGCATCGCGACGGGGGAGCAGGTGCACCTGGTGCTCGGTGACGGTCGCACCAGCTCACACCGGCTGCAGGACATTCTGCCGGTGTACCGCATGCGTCGCGCGCGGCTGCAGAGCCTGATCGACACCCGGCTGCAGGACTCCGGCGCCACCGAGTGGAACGACCCCCGCTACAGTGCCTGCGGCCGGTGCGCGCTGTGTGCGGAACAGGTCAGCCTGCACCGCGACGTGCTCCTGGTGGCCAACCTGCGACTGGGCCAGCGCGACCGGCTGCGGGCAGCCGGCATCGACAGCATCGACCGGCTGGCGGCGCTCGCCCCGGCGCCGGACCGGGGCCCGGCGCCGCAGGTCGGCGGCATGAGCGAGGCCGCCCTCGCCACTCTCAGCCAGCAGGCCCGGCTGCAGCTGGCCTCCGCACCGCACCGCCCCGAGTG
>JAWOHA010000290.1:0-4338 GCA_046496385.1 Cryobacterium sp.
GTAGAAAAGCAGCCCAACGGCATTCGCATGTCCGCGCCCACACTCGGGTACGGCACTTCGAGCTTGGCGCCCTTGAGACCGGTGGGCGCGGACATGCGGATGCCGTTGGGCTGCTTTTCGACGACAGCACCGAACTTGCGCAGCACCTCGAGGTGGAAGTCGATGGGACGATCGCCGATGCGGCAGCCGCCGAGGTCGGGAATGAACGCCTCGCCGAGGCGGTGCAGCAACGGGCCGCAGAACAGGATCGGGATGCGGCTCGAACCGGCGTGCGCGTCGATCGCCGCGAAGTGCGCGCTCTCCACGTCGACCGGGTCGAGAATCAGGTCGCCGGGTTCGTCGCCTTCAGTGACCTTGACGCCGTGCACCTCCAGCAGCCCCCGCACGATGCGCACATCGCTGATGTTGGGGACGTCCTTGAGCAGGCTGGGAGTTTCACCCAGGAGCGCGGCAACCATGGCCTTGGTGACGAGGTTCTTGGCGCCCTTGACTTCGATTCGTCCCACGAGCGGGCGTCCGCCACGAATGGTGATGCGGTCGACCGTCAGACCCACGGCAGCGCCGTGATTTTGGGCGCTGCCACGCTCGTTCGCGTTGTTCGAGGACAGGGCGTCCTGAAGTGCAGTACTCACAAATTACCTACCTTGCGGGGTTCGTGCGGGAAGAGTGCGGGGCAGCCATGCCTCCCGCGTCGCTTCGAATTCGGAGATCCTCGCCTCATTGCGCAGGGTCAGTCCGATGTCATCGAGACCTTCGAGCAACCGCCATCTAGTGTAATCATCGATTTCGAAAGGAACGGTCAGGTCACCGACACGGGCGTGTCTGGCGACCAGGTCCACGGTCACCTCGACACCGGGATCAGCCTCGGTGATCGCCCACAGGGCCTCAGCGGCCTCCTGCGTGATGATGCCCGCCAGCAGCCCCTGCTTGCCGGCATTCCCCTTGAAAATGTCCCCGAACCGCGGGCTGAGCACCACGTCGAAGCCGAAATCTCTGAGGGCCCAGACCGCGTGCTCACGGGAGGAACCCACGCCGAAATCGGCGCCCGCCACCAGCACCTGGCCACCCTGGTAGCCGGGCTGGTTGAGCACGAAGTCGGGATCGGTCCGCCAGGCGGCGAAGAGGGCGTCTTCAAAGCCGGTGCGGGTGACCCGCTTGAGGTAGACGGCGGGGATGATCTGGTCGGTGTCGACGTTGGAACGGCGCAGCGGTACCGCGATGCCGGTGACGGTGGTGTACTTCTGCATGATTACTTCTCTCCGTTCGCGGTGAAGCCGGTGTGGGCGGCTTCACCGAGGGAACCCGCACCGGCGTTCTGCAGGTCCCAGGGACTGGACAGGGTTCCGCGGATGGCCGTGGCGGCGGCCACGAGCGGAGACACCAGGTGGGTGCGGCCGCCCTTGCCCTGACGGCCTTCGAAGTTGCGGTTACTCGTGGATGCGCACCGCTCCCCCGGCGCGAGCTGGTCCGGGTTCATGCCCAGGCACATTGAGCAGCCGGCGAAACGCCATTCGGCCCCGAAATCGAGAAAGATCTTGTCGAGTCCTTCCGCTTCGGCTTCGATACGTACCCGGGCGGACCCGGGAACGACGAGCATGCGCACGTTCTCGGCCTTGGTCTGGCCCTTGATGATCTCTGCGGCGGCTCTCAGGTCTTCCACGCGACTGTTGGTGCAGGAGCCGAGGAACACCGTGTCGACACGGATGGCCTTCATGGGCGTTCCCGCGGTGAGGTCCATGTATTCCAGGGCCCGCTGGGCGGCTCCGCGCTCGTTGGCGTCGTCGATGACCGCCGGGTCTGGAACGTTGCCACTGAGTGACACGCCCTGGCCGGGGTTGGTCCCCCAGGTCACGAAGGGTTCCAGATCGTCGGCGTCGACGATGACTTCCCGGTCGAAACGGGCGCCCTCGTCGGTGGCCAGGGTCTTCCAGTACGCGACGGCGTCGAGCCAGTCCTGGCCTTCGGGGGCGTGGGCGCGACCTTCGAGGTAGTCGTAGGTGATCTGGTCGGGCGCGACCATGCCGGCGCGGGCTCCGGCCTCGATCGACATATTGCAGATGGTCATGCGGGCATCCATCGACAGGGAACGGATGGCGCTGCCACGGTATTCGAGCACGTAGCCCTGCCCGCCGCCTGTTCCGATGCGCGCAATGACGGCGAGAATGATGTCTTTGGCGGTGACGCCGGGGCGCAGGGCACCGTTGACGGTGATGGCCATGGTCTTGAAGGGCTGCAACGGCAACGTCTGCGTCGCCATGACATGTTCCACCTCGCTCGTGCCGATGCCGAGGGCCATGGCCCCGAAGGCGCCGTGCGTCGACGTGTGCGAGTCCCCGCAGACCACGGTGATGCCGGGCTGGGTCAGGCCCAGCTGCGGTCCGACCACATGAACGATGCCCTGCTCGATGTCACCGAGCGAGTGCAGACGCACCCCGAACTCGGCACAGTTCCGGCGCAGGGTCTCGATCTGCGTGCGGCTGGTGAGGTCGGCGATGGGCTTGTCGATGGCCACAGTGGGTGTGTTGTGGTCTTCGGTCGCGATGGTCAGGTCCGGTCGACGCAACGAACGCCCGGCCAGCTTGAGGCCGTCGAAGGCCTGCGGGCTCGTGACCTCGTGCAGCAGGTGCAGGTCGATGTAGATGAGGTCGGGAGACCCGTCTTCGCCCTTGGCGACGAGGTGCTTGTCCCAGACCTTTTCAGCCAGGGTGCGCGGTGCCGGGATGGTGGGTGTGAAGCTACTCATGTTTCGTCTTCCTCCAGAATTCGTGGGTCAGCCAACGACGAACTCCGCAACGAGGAAGGCCGTGAAAAATTAGGCCTCGTCGCGGCACGGAAGGAGAAGTCGACGCAACAGCACGCCCACAGGCTAACACCTCACGATGCTGACGGCCGGGCTCAGGGCTCGGTGATGCCCTGCTCGGCACGCTGCGGCTGTGCGGCAGCGACGCGGGAATCGACGTAGACGACCGAGATGTTGTCGCGCCCGCCATGGGCGAGTGCGGCCTGCACCAGCTCATCCGCGACGGTCGACGCCGCCTGGGTCTCGGTCTCGGCGGTTGCGTCGGGCTCGTCGTCGGGTCGGCCCTGCAGGATGAGACTGATCTCGGCCGCACCGAGCTCTTTGGTGAGGCCGTCGGAGCAGACCAGAAAACGTTGCCGGCCCACGGCGGGGAGCAGCCAGACGTCGGCGTCCACGTACTCGTCGGCGCCGATTGCCCGCGTGATGACATTGCGTTCAGGGTGCTGCTCGGCGTCTGCGGCGGAGATCACGCCGGCATCGACCATCTCCTGCACGGCGGAATGGTCGACGCTGAGCTGGCAGAGAAGGCCCCCGTCCCAGGTGTAGACGCGGGAGTCGCCCACGTTGAAAGCCATCCAGTAGTACCCCACGTCATCGCCCGCGTCGACCAGGGCGACCCCGGCGAGCGTTGTTCCCGAGACTGCGGTGCCGTGGTCGTCGAATGTGCTCAGGTCACGCACGGCATCGTTGGAGGAGTGGATCGCGTCGAGGATGCGTTCAGGGGTGGAGGGCCGGTCCCGTTCGATGTGCTCGTCGAATACGCGCACGGCTGTCTGGCTGGCGATGTCGCCGTGGGCGTGTCCGCCCATGCCGTCCGCGACCAGGAAGACCGGAGAAAGCGCCGAGATGCTGTCTTCGTTCGCTTTGCGTACCTGGCCCACGTCGGTGCGGGCGCTGAAGGCCACCGTGGCCGTGGCTGCCGCCGCGACCGGAGGTGTGCCCGGGGCCGGGGGCAACACCATCGTGCGTCGTCCGTTCAGCGTCATCCGCATCCGCCATTCGTGTTGCCGTGGCGCCCCGCAGGTCGCCGTGCCCGTGCCGGGCGTTGGCTTCAAGCGTACCAACCGTGCGGGTCTGCCGGTCTCGTGCCCGCGCGGGGCGCCGAGGACCGACCGGGTCACTGCACCGCCGATTCATCACTGCACCGCCGATTCAGGCACCGCGTCGGCGAGCGGCTCGACCGGTGCGCGGCGTGCATCGCTTCGTGCCTTGATCAGGCTCGCGACGGTGGCGACGGCCATCGCCCCGATGATGACGCCCAGTGAGGTCCAGGTGCCGATTTCGGGTGCCCAGGCTACGCCCTCGCCGCCGTTGATGAAGAAAACCTCGTTGGCGTGCAGCGCATGCAGCACGAGCTTCACACCGATGAACCCCAGGATCACGGCGATGCCGTACTTGAGATACTCGAGACGTTCGAGCAGACCGCCGAGTAGGAAGTACAACTGGCGCAGCCCCATCAGGGCGAACACATTGGCGGTGAACACGATGAACGGGCTCTGGGTGATGCCGAAGATCGCGGGGATCGAGTCGAGCGCGAA
>JAWOHA010000310.1:0-6408 GCA_046496385.1 Cryobacterium sp.
GGCCACCGCCGAGGCCACCGAGTGGACCGAGGCGTGGACCACCTTCGCCGTGATGGAGAAGAGCTGGGCCTACAAGCAGGACCAGCTGCCCTCCACCCACCCGATCACCGCCACGATCACCGATCTCGAAGACGTGCAGGTCAACTTCGACGGCATCACCTACGCCAAGGGCGGCTCCGTGCTCAAGCAGCTCGTGGCGTGGGTCGGCCGCGACGAATTCTTCACCGGCGTCGCCGCATACTTCCAGAAGCACCAGTGGGGCAACACCGAGCTGAACGACCTGATGGTCGAACTCGAGGCCTCCAGCGGACGCGACCTCACCGAGTGGACCAAGTTGTGGCTCGAGACCGCGGGTGTGAACACCTTGCGGCCCGAGATCGCCGTGAACGAGACCGGCACCATCACCGGCTTCACGGTGCTGCAGACCGCCGCCGCCGACTACCCCACCCTCCGACCGCACCGCCTCGCCATCGGCTTCTACGACCTCGTTGACGGCGCCCTGGTGCGCACGCATCGGGTCGAGATCGATGTGGACGGCGCGCAGACGGATGTCCCGTCACTGCTCGGCCGCAAGCGCCCCGCGCTCGTGCTGCTCAACGACGACGATCTGGCCTACGCCAAGATCCGCCTCGATCCGGCGTCGCAGGAGGTGGCCCTGGAGAACCTGTCCGCGATCGAGAACCCGCTCGCCCGCGCCATCATCTGGGGGGCGGTGTGGGACGCCACCCGAGACGCCGAAACACCGGCGCGTGACTTCATCACGCTCGTGCTCGGCAACGTCGCGACGGAATCCGAGTCGACCACGCTGCGCACCGTGCTCGGCCAGGTTGTGCTCGCCGCCACGTACTACGTCGCCGAGGAGTTCCGTACGACGACGATCACCGAGGTCGGGGACGCACTGTGGTCCCTCGCCCGCCACGCCGACGCCGGCAGCGACGAGCAGTTCCAGTTCGTGAAGTTCTTCGCCGCGATCGCGACCACCCAGAGCCAGCTGGCATCCGTGGCCGCACTCCGGGGCGGCTCGGCGCCGCTCGACGGCCTCGAGATCGACACCGACCTGGCCTGGGAACTGCTCATCGCCCTCGTCGCCGGCGGCAAGGCCGGCACGGCCGAGATCGACGCGGCCCTGGCCGCGGACAACACCGCGACCGGCGCCCAGTCGGCCGCCCAGGCCCGTGCCGCCACCCCCACCCAGGCGGGCAAGCAGGCCGCCTGGTCGTCGCTGATCGACGTGGACACCGCGCCGAACACCATCGTGCGGGTCACCGCCGCCGGGTTTCTGCGGGCCAACGACACCACGCTGCTGGAACCGTTCGTCGAGCAGTACTTCGCCATGCTGCAGCCGGTCTGGGCCGCCCGCAGCTTCTCGATCGCGGAGAAGCTGGTGCTCGGCCTGTACCCGGCGCCGCTCGCGAACGAGGCGCTCGTCAACAAGACGCGCGCCTGGCTCGACGCCAACCCGGAGCCGCTCGCGCTGCGCCGCCTGGTGATCGAGAACCTGGCCGGGGTGGAACGCGCCCTCGCCGCTCAGGCGCGCGACGCGGAGTAGCCGCGCCGCAGCATCCGTCCCGCCGGCACCATCTGAGGGCCCTGTCGCACCATTGCGTCAGGGCCCTCAGGATTTGGACAGCACGCGGCTCTGTAGAATCGCCTTGTTATGGACTTTGACGCAATCTGGCTTGAGCTCACCCAATTCTTCGCGATCGATGTGTGGCTCAAGGTCATCAACATCGTCGTCATCATCGTGGGCGCGCTGGTTCTCCGCTGGGTGCTGCGCTTCGTGATCGACCGGGTCGTGCAGCAGATCGTTTCGGGGGTGAAGAAAACCCAGAAAGTCGACGACACCCAGGCGCTGAACGTGTCACCGCTCGCCGCCGTGCGCGTGGTGCAGCGCTCCCGCACGCTCGGTTCGGTGCTCTCGAACATCCTCAACGTGACCCTGCTGATCGTCACGATCCTGCTGGTCGTGAACATCATCAACAAAGACATTCTCGGCTCCTTCGCCCTGCTCACGGCAGCCCTCGGCGCCGGCCTCGGTTTCGGCGCCCAGAACATCGTCAAAGACATTCTCAACGGCCTCTTCATGGTCGTTGAAGACCAGATCGGTGTCGGTGACATCGTCGACGTAGGCTTCGCCTCCGGGATCGTGGAAACCGTCGGCATCCGCGTGACACAGATTCGTGACATCGACGGCACCCTGTGGTTTGTGCGCAACGGCGAGATCCTGCGGGTGGGCAATATGAGCCAGGGCTGGGCGCGGGTCATCATCGACCTCGCCATCCCGTACAGCTCCAACGTGGAAGCCGTGCAGGCCGAGCTGCTGCGCGTGGCCACGGCACTGGCTTCCAGCCGCAAATGGCGCTCCGTGATTCTGGAGAAGCCCGAAATCTGGGGCCTCGAATCGATCTCCGCCGAAGCGCTGGTGACCCGCCTGGTCGTGAAGACCCGGGTGGCGGCCAAATGGGACTTCGCCCGCGACCTGCGCCTGCACCTGAAGAAGGCGCTCGACGGTGTGGGCGTCTCGCTCACGCCGCTGAACAGCGTGGTGATGGCCGGCGCCGACGGCGCCCTCGACAACGGGAAGAGGGAGCCCCTCGACCCCGACATCGACGCGGCCGAAGAAGCCGCCGCCGCCGTTCCCGATGCGGTCAGCGCCGTACGCACGGCCCCGGTTCCGGTGCGCAAGGCGCCCCGCGGCTCACGCAAGACCAAAGCCACCGTGGTTCCGACCACCCTGCCGGTTCCGAAGGTCCCGCCCCGGGGAGCCCCTATCGCATCGGCCAAACCACCGGCAGCGCCCGCTGTGCCACAATCAACCTCAACACCTGATCCTGAGATTCGCGAAGACGAGTGAGCACCCATGAGCACTGAACCAGCCGGCCTGCACCTGCGTGACGGCGAGAACGGCGCCGCCGTCGGCGTCACCTTCTACGACCAGGTCGGCGGGCGGGTCTTCTTCGAAAAACTCGTGCACGACTTCTATCTCGGCGTAGCCCAGGACCCGGTGTTGAAGCCGATGTACCCCGAAGACGATCTCGGCCCCGCCGAAGAACGTCTGGTGATGTTCCTCGAGCAGTTCTGGGGCGGTCCGGGAACCTACAGCCAGCAGCGCGGCCACCCTCGGTTACGCCAGCGCCACCAGCCGTTCAAGGTGAACCCGGACGCCCGGGACCGCTGGCTGTTGCACATGCGTGCCGCCGTGGACGCCGCGAATCTGCCTCCCCTGCAGCGCGAGACGCTCTGGGACTACCTGGACCGCGCCGCGCACGCCATGGTGAACACCTTCGACGCCTAGCGCGTGCGTCAGCTCTTCACGAGCACGTGGCCGCGTGAGGTGCTCAGGCGCAGCCACGACCCCGACCGGAACAGCTGCACCCTCTCGTCGGCCGCGAGAAAACCGAGGCTGACCGCGGCGAAGCCGGCGCCGGCGGGCACGGCGCCGCGCACCGGGCCGTCTCCGGAACCTGCGGGCAGGCCGGGCTGTGCCGGGTCTTCGATGTATTCGAGAGCGTCGATGGGCTGGGACCACACCGTAGAACGCACCTTCTGCACGAGCGCCTCCCCGGTGCCGGAGGGGATGGCGGCGGCGACCTCATCGATTCCGGAGCGCGCGGCGGCCTCCAGCACCGCGACATCCATCTCGCCGAGCGGCTGCCAGCCGCTTCGCGGCGGCGAAATACCGGCCCAGCTCACCGTTGTCGTCTCGAAGGGCACCGCCAGCTCGACCGGTCCCGCACCGTGCCGTGGCCCCGCGACGACACGCGCGATCCGATCCAGCAGCGATCGCACCGTCACCACGGTGTCGAGCGTGAGGGGTTCGTCGAGGGCGAACGTGCGCAGGCCCAGCACGGTGGGACTCTGATCGAGCAGACCCCTCCGGTACAGGATCGCGCTGTAGACCAGCAGCACGTTGCCCGAGGCGATCAGGCGCACAGCGCCGTCTTCCACGCGGGCGGCGCGTTTGAGGTAGACCTGCAGGTCATCGAGGGACGGTGAATCGGCGAAAGAAAGTGTCTGGCTCATCTGCAATCTAAACTATCAAGACACGCTGACCCGCAGCTGCGGCAGCCGCGACCGGAAGAGGCCTATGCACCTGCCCATGAAGGGTTTTCTCACGGCCCTGGACCTGACCGACACCGGAGCCCGCACCGGTGAAGATATCTTCACCGGCCCCTCGCAGTGGATGCCGCTGGGCCGTGTGTTCGGCGGACAGGTTCTGGCCCAGTCCCTCGTCGCCGCGATGCGCACCATTCCCGACGAGCGTCACGTGCACTCCATGCACGGATACTTTCTGCGCCCCGGCGACGTGAACCAGCCGATCACCTTCTCCGTGGAACGAATTCATGACGGCCGGTCCTTTTCCACCCGCCGCACGCAGTGCTATCAGAACGGCGTGCCGATTCTGTCGATGATCGCCTCGTTCCAGGACGATGACGAGGGCCTCGAGCATCATCTCGAGATGCCCGCGAACATTCCCGACCCTGAATCGTTACCGACGGCCGGCGACGTTCTCAAGCATGTCGACCACACCGTGGCCCGGCACTGGGCCAGCGAACGTCCCTTCGACATGCGCCATGTGCCGTCGCCGATCTACCTCACCGTCAACGGGGAACACACCTCGAAGCAGGCCGTCTGGATGAAGACGTTCCTGCCGATGCCCGATGACCCGGACCTGCACCGGGCCGCGCTCGCCTATGCGAGTGACTACTCGATCATGGAACCGATCATGCGCCGGCACGGCATCGCCTGGTCCTCCCCCGGGCTCAAAGTCGCCAGCCTCGACCACGCCATGTGGTGGCACCGGTTCGGGCGAGTCGATGAGTGGCTGCTCTACGTGCAGGACTCCCCGTCAGCCCAGGGAGGCCGTGGCCTGTCCACGGGCAGCATTTTCAGTCGCGACGGCGTGCTCCTGGCCACGGTCGCTCAGGAAGGCATGCTGCGCGTTCCCACCATTCTCGAGTGACGACGCCTTAGGCTGAAGTCGCCATCCGGCTCGAACGCGTCGGCGCCGGTTGCTTCGTTCCAACCGACCGACATCAAGAGGAGAACTATGTCACCGGCCCGAAACCTGACCCGCCGTTCGCTGCTCGTCTTCGGGGGCGCCGGCACCGCGGTCGCCCTTGCGGCCTGCGCACCCTCCGGTTCGACTGACTCGGCCAGCCCGGACGAGTCCGCCGGCCCCGAACAGGTCGCCCTGCTCGCGGACATCCCGGTAGGCGGCGGGTTGGCGGTCATGGCCGCCGGCAAACCGGTGGTGTTGTCTCAGCCCGAAGCGGGAACGGTGCGCGCGTTCAGCGCCGTCTGCCCGCATCAGGGGTGCATCGTCGTGCCGCAGCAGGCCAAGTTCGACTGCCCCTGCCACGATTCACGGTTCGACGCGGCGACCGGAGAGGTACTCGAAGGCCCCGCCTCGCGCGCCCTCGACGCCGTCACCGTCACCGTCACCGGCGACGCCGTCTTCATCGGCTGACCCGTCCTGCCGGACGGCGCCGGCCTGGCCGGGCCGATCGGCCTCTACCGGCGGGTGAAGACGATCGGCTCGTCCAGGTACGGAGTCCACGCGTGCCGCTCGGTGGGATTGATCTTGCGGGGGCGCTCACTGGCCGCATCCACCAGCACGATCGTGGTGCTGGCCCGGGCGAACAGCACCCGGGGCAGCGCGCCGACGGGGCTCCAGACCTCGTAGCAGACCTCCAGGCTGGCTCCGCCGAGCTTACCCAGCCACAATTGCACGTCGATGGGCTGACGCAGGTACGGCACCGGGGCCCGATACTCGATTTCCTGGCGGGCGATCAGGGTGAGGGTCGCCGCCCCCGGCCGGCCGTCGAGCACAGCCGTACTCGCGCCGACGGCGCTGCCGGGCGGACCTCCCGCACCGTCCGCATCCTCCGTCGCCCAGAACGCCAGAATGCGCGCCTCTTCCAGCAGGCGCAGCATCTCGGCGTTGTTGACGTGACCGTAGGCGTCGAGGTCTGACCAGCGCAGTCGAATGGGAACATGCAGCTTCATCGCAACCTCATCGTCGGCGGTGCGGCGACTAGTCGCGGGTGAGCTTGCGGTACGCGGAACGGTGCGGCTTGGCCGCGTCCGGGCCGAGTCGCTCGATCTTGTTCTGCTCGTAGGACTCGAAGTTCCCCTCGAACCAGTACCAGTTCGCCGGGTCGTCGTCGGTGCCCTCATACGAGAGGATGTGGGTGGCCACCCGGTCCAGGAACCACCGGTCGTGAGTGATCACCACCGCACAGCCCGGAAACTCCAACAGCGCATTTTCGAGCGAGCCGAGCGTTTCCACGTCGAGGTCGTTAGTGGGCTCATCGAGCAGCAGCAGGTTTCCGCCCTGCTTGAGGGTGAGCGCCAGATTCAGACGGTTGCGCTCACCACCGGAGAGCACACCGGCCTTCTTCTGCT
>JAWOHA010000043.1:0-4102 GCA_046496385.1 Cryobacterium sp.
CGATGATGAGGCGACGGGTGTTGTCGTCGCTGATGTTGTTCAGCGCCTCCCAGGTCATACCGCCGGTCAGGGCACCGTCACCGACGACGGCGACGACATTCCGGTCACGCTGGCCCGTCATCTCGAAGGCGCGTGAGATTCCGTCAGCCCAGGACAAGGAGCTCGAGGCATGCGAACTCTCCACGATGTCGTGTACCGACTCGGCGCGCTGGGGGTATCCGGCCAGCCCGTCGATCTGACGCAGCTTGCTGAAATCCTGCCGCCCGGTGAGCAGCTTGTGCACGTAGGACTGATGCCCGGTGTCGAAGATGATGGCGTCCGACGGTGAGTCGAAGACACAGTGAATGGCCATGGTCAGCTCGACGACACCGAGGTTGGGTCCGAGGTGTCCCCCGGTCTTGGAAATTTCCCTTACCAAGAAGCCTCGGATCTCGCCGGCCAGCACATTGAGCTGGTCCGTCGACAGACCATCGAGGTCTCGGGGGCCATGAATTGTCTCGAGAAGGGTCATCCCGCGTACCTTTCGCTTTCACTGTTGAATAGCTCTTCGCCGTTGAAACGCCGAAACCGGCGCGTAGACGTGAATACTTCAAGTCTACGCGCCGGTTGCGGTCACGCCGGGCTCTGCTTAGTCGACGAGAGACCGCAGCACGTACTGCAGGATACCGCCGTTACGGTAGTAGTCCGCCTCGCCGGGAGTGTCGATACGCACGACCGCGTCGAACTCCACCGAAGCCTTGTCGGGCGCCGAGAATTCGCTCGGAACGGCCGTGACCCGAACCGTCTTGGGAGTGTGACCGTTGTTGAGCTCGTCGATTCCGGCGATCGAGACGATTTCCGTGCCGTCGAGGCCGAGGGACTCGGCGCTCTGACCGACCGGGAACTGCAGCGGGATGACACCCATCCCGATCAGGTTGGACCGGTGGATACGCTCGAAGCTTTCCACGATCACGGCCTTGACGCCGAGCAGGCTGGTTCCCTTCGCGGCCCAGTCACGGCTGGAGCCGGAACCGTACTCCTTGCCGCCGAAGATGACCAGCGGGGTCCCCGCGGCCTGGTAGTTCTGGCTGGCATCGTAGATGTCGGCCTGCGGGCCACCGGCAGCGGTGAAGTCCCGGGTGAAACCACCCTCGACGTTGTCGAGGAGCTGGTTGCGCAGTCGAATGTTCGCGAAGGTGCCGCGAATCATGACCTCGTGGTTGCCGCGGCGCGAGCCGTAGGAGTTGTAGTCGGTGCGCTGAATGCCGTGCTCGGCGAGGTACCGGCCGGCGGGACCGTCGGCCTTGATGGAACCGGCGGGACTGATGTGGTCGGTGGTGACCGAATCGCCGAGCTTCGCGAGGACGCGGGCCCCGTCGATGTTTCCGACCGGGCTGGTGTCGAGGGTCATGCCGTCGAAGTACGGGGGCTTGCGCACGTAGGTGGACTCGGCATCCCAGGCGAACGTGTCGCCCACGGGGGTCTCGAGCGACTGCCAGCGCTCGTCACCGTCGAAGACGCCGGCGTACTGGGTTTCGAACATGTTCGAGTCGATGGACTCGTCAATGGTCTTCTGCACCTCGGCGGCGTCGGGCCAGATGTCCTTGAGGAACACGTCGTTGCCGTCGGTGTCCTGGCCGAGGGAATCGGTGTCGAAGTCGAAGTTCATCGTGCCGGCGAGAGCGTACGCGATCACGAGCGGCGGGCTCGCGAGGTAGTTCATCTTCACGTCGGGGTTGATGCGACCCTCGAAGTTGCGGTTGCCCGAGAGCACCGCGGTCACGGCGAGGTCGTTGTTCTGCACAGCAGAAGAGATTTCTTCCTCGAGCGGGCCCGAGTTGCCGATGCAGGTGGTGCAGCCGTATCCGACCAGGTAGAAGCCGAGGTCTTCGAGGTAGCCGTTGAGGCCGGCCTTCGCGTAGTAGTCGGTGACGACCTTGGACCCGGGGGCGAGGGTGGTCTTGACCCACGGCTTGCTCTTGAGGCCCTTCAGACTGGCGTTGCGGGCCAGCAGGCCGGCCGCGAGCATCACCGAGGGGTTTGAGGTGTTGGTGCAGGACGTGATGGCCGCGATGGCGACGGCACCGTTGTCGATCGTGAACTCGCGGCCGTCGGCCAGGAGCACATCGGTGGGCTGCGGGTGCGACGCCGTCGGGTGGCTCGTGTGACGAGTCAGGCCGGCCGTGTAGCTCAGAGCGTGCGCGCTCTCCTCGTCCTCGGGAGTCAGGCCGATCGGGTCCGACGCGGGGAAGGTGCCGTCCAGCGCCGCATCCACGAGGGACGCCGGGGCGGAGGCGTAGTTGTCCAGGTCGATCTCGAACTGGGACTTGGCCTCGCTGAGTACGATGCGGTCCTGCGGGCGTTTGGGCCCGGCGATGGAGGGAACGACGGTGGACAGGTCCAGCTCGAGGTACTCGCTGAAAGCAGGCTCCACGTCGGGGTTGTGCCAGAGGCCCTGCAGCTTGGAGTAGGCCTCGACGAGCGCCACCTGCTCCTCGCTGCGGCCGGTGAGGCGCAGGTAGCCCAGGGTGATCTCGTCTACCGGGAACATGGCCGCGGTGGAACCGAACTCGGGGCTCATGTTGCCGATGGTGGCACGGTTGGCCAGGGGGACGGATGCGACTCCGGCACCGTAGAACTCCACGAACTTGCCGACCACGCCGTGGGCACGCAGCATCTGGGTGATGGTGAGCACCACATCCGTCGCCGTGACACCGGGCGGAATGGTGCCGCCGAGCTTGAAGCCGACGACCTTGGGGATGAGCATCGACACGGACTGGCCGAGCATGGCAGCTTCCGCTTCGATTCCGCCCACACCCCAGCCGAGCACGCCGAGACCGTTCACCATGGTGGTGTGGGAGTCGGTGCCGACGCACGTGTCCGGGTAGGCCTGCAGCGAGCCGGAGACCTCACGGGTCATGGTGACGCGGGCAAGGTATTCGATGTTGACCTGGTGCACGATGCCGGTTCCCGGCGGAACGACCTTGAAGTCGTCGAACGCGGTCTGGCCCCAGCGCAGGAACTGGTAGCGCTCGCCGTTGCGTTCGTACTCGATCTCCACGTTGCGGGCGAAGGAGTCGACGGTACCGAACAGGTCGGCCACGACGGAGTGGTCGATGACCATCTCGGTGGGGGCGAGCGGGTTGATCTTCTTCGGGTCGCCGCCGAGGTCCACGAGGGCTTCGCGCATCGTGGCGAGGTCGACGATGCAGGGCACGCCGGTGAAGTCCTGCATGATCACACGCGCCGGGGTGAACTGGATTTCGGTGTCGGGTTCACTGGTCGGGACCCAGTCACCCAGAGCACGGATGTGCTCGGCCGTGATGTTCTTGCCGTCTTCGGTGCGGAGGAGATTCTCCAGAAGCACCTTCAGACTGTACGGAAGCTTCTCGTAGCCTGCGACCGAGTCGAGGCGAAAGACTTCATAGTCTGTCGACCCGACGCGCAGGGTGTCCTTTGCTCCAAAACTGTTTACCGCAGACACGATGCCCTCTCCTTCGTGGTGCCGACGGGGTACCCGACGGCGCCTCAATCCTTGTGGCTCGGCACGCCTTCGTGCCAGCAAGGCAAACCTTACCGGCGGATGCCGGGGGCTGCCATTCGAAACGCCAAACTATCTTGACGTCAAGATAACTCTAGCAGTCATTGGACGGTGTTCCCGGAACGCCCCTCCGGGTCGGGCGCGGTGCCGTCGGTCAGCCCGGGGTCGGTGCCGTCAACGGCGCGGTACACCGATCGCACCACGAGCCAGGAGACCACCAGAAGTGGTGCGTAGAGCGGGATCCCCATGAGCAGCTTTGCGGCACCGAGCCATTCCACATTGCCGGCGAAGTACAGCGGCAGCTGCACGGCGAGCCGCAGCGCGAACAATCCCGCCCAGCACAGGGTGAGCCAGGTCAGCACGCGGCGTTTGGAGGGGTTCTTGCGCCACTCCACACCGTCCCCCATGAGAAAACCCACCGCGACGCCGATCAGCGGCCAGCCGGCGAACACCGACCCGATCAGCACCACCGCGTAGATGCCGTTGGTGTAGAAACCGGGCAGGTAGAAATCCTCGGCTTTGCCGGTCATCAGCGCCAGAACCGCGCTGAACGCGATGACGATCAGGCCACCGACGGCCTGG
>JAWOHA010000313.1:0-3273 GCA_046496385.1 Cryobacterium sp.
TCGCCAGCCTCAACGGCTACCGACCGGGCGGCTGGACCCACCACGCCGAACTGCTCCAGAACGCGGGCGCGGACGCCATCGAGCTCAACGTCTACTTCCTCGCCTCCGAGGCGTCCGAGACCGGCAGCGACGTCGAGGACCGCACGGTGGACACCGTGGCCTCGGTCGTGCAGCAGGTGTCGGTGCCGGTCGCGGTCAAGATCGGCCCCTGGTTCAGCTCGGTGCCGAACCTGGTGCGGCGCCTGGGCGAGGCCGGCGCCAAGGGCGTCGTGCTCTTCAACCGCTTCTACCAGCCCGACATCGACCTCGAGACGCTGACGGTGGGGCCGCGGCTGGTGCTCTCGACCTCCGACGAGGCTCGTTTGGCGCTCCGCTGGATCGCCATGCTGCACGGCCGCACCCCGGTCGACCTGGCCGCGAGCGGCGGGATCCACGGCGCCGGCGACGTGGTCAAGCTGCTTCTGGCGGGGGCCGACGTGGTCACCATGGCCTCGGCGCTGATCGAACACGGCCCGGAGCACGTGGCCGAGGTGCTCTCCGAGTTGGGCGCCTGGATGCGCGCCCATGAGTACGAAGACGTCACCGACCTGCGAGGAGCGCTCTCGCAGCGCGCCGCACCCGACCCGGGGGCGTTCGAGCGCGCCAACTACCTGCGGGCGCTCACCGGCTACGCGGCGGCGTACCGGCCGCCGCGGTAGGGGGGTTCCGCACGGCGGTCCGCGGCGCGGTCCCCTAGGATGGGCCATGGACGCCAAGGACCGCCTGCCGGACATCGGCTTCCGTCCCGTCGAGCCCAACGAGGCCACGGCGACGCTCGCCGACGAGCGCCAGCGGGTCGGGGCCCGGACGAGCGAACGCGTCCCGTACCCGGTGGCGTGGATCCCGCTGCCCGCCGTCTTGGGCAAGGTGGGGATCGCCATGGCGCCCGGCCGCGGTGACCGCACCGCGGAGGCCGTCTGGGCCCGCGACCTGCACACCGACCTGCGGCGCCTGCGCCACGTACACAAGGCGCAGACGCTGGTGACGCTGGTGACCGACGAGGGATCAACGTTGATCTCTTGGCCCGGCGCGGCGGCCTGGTTGCCGGCGATCAGGTTGCTGAAGAGTTCGGCCGGGTTCAATGTCCGGACATTCAGACCGCCGCCGGCAGATCGGGCGAGGTTGGCCACAATGGTGTTGTGCACCAAGCGCAAGGCCGTTCCATCGACGACGTCCACGGCCCCGCCTGCGCCGGAAGCCACATTGCCGAAAAGCGTGCTGTTGCTGATGTCGACCTCCGAATTGGCGCGGCTCGCGAGAGCACCGCCATCACTTCCACTCGTGTTCTCGAAGAATGTGCTCCGATCGATCGCCAGGCTCGCCGCCAGCGAAACGGCTACCCCACCACCTTGCTGATTGCTTGAATTGCCGGCGATCAGCGTTTCGACGATCTCCAGATCCAGAGCGCCGGCGCCGGCGATGCCGCCACCACTGACGTTTGGCGTGCCGTTCACGACCCGATTGCCGACGACAAGCGACCGGGCGACCGATGCCTCGACCCGGTTCTGCGGGTTGGTGCCGCCAACGAAGATGCCGCCGCCATACTCGCCGCTTCTGTTGTCGTTGATCTCGACGTTGGCGAGATCGAGCCCGCCGTCGATTGCAAACACACCGCCACCGCCGATAGCGGCTTCATTCTCGGCCATCGTTGTGCGTCGCACCGTCAACATGCCATACCGCGCGAAGATGCCGCCGCCCTGCGCTGCCGCCTCGTTGCCCTCGACGTGAGCGTCGCTCAGCCGAAGGTCGGCCTGAAAACCGGATACGGCACCACCCCCTACCCACAAGAAGAATGGCGGGAAGTGCTGCCCATCGGCATGGTTGCGCAAGAGCTGCACACCGTCGAGACGAGCAATCGTCGGCTGGCTGAAGCCACCACTGACCGTGACCCCACCACCAGTCACTCCGGCTCGGTTCTCGGCGATTTCGCCGCGCCGGACATCGAGCGTGCCGAAAGCGGCAATGCCGCCACCGGCGCCGCCGGAGCTGTTCTGCTCGATCGTGGCGTCGACCAGAGCGAGTGAGCCCCGGCGCGCGTTGAAGGCACCCCCGCCATTGTTGATCGCCTCGTTGCGCACTACCCGACCACCGGTCACGTCGATCTGACCGTCGACATTGCCGATTCCGCCGCCGTCGTAAGCGACGTTGTCGGCCACCTCCAAACCGATAGCCGTCAAACCTCCGCCGACGGCGTTGGCAATGCCACCGCCCGTGCCGCGTATGGCAACCGTATTATCGGCCACATTTTGCACGAAGGCGCTGTTGCGCAGGCTCGCAGCACCGCTGTTGTACAAGCCACCGCCGTGCGTCGCCCGATTGCCGGTGACCCGGACGTCGACCAAATCCAACTTGCCCTGGTTGAGGATCCCGCCTCCGACATCGTCCAACGCCCCCTTGCGGACCGTCACACCATGCAGCAGCAGCGTTCCACCAACCTGCACGTGCAAGACGCGGTCACTCTCGCCCTGCTCGCCCGAGAATGCAGCCTCGATCACGACCTCGCCTTCTCCCTCGTGCTGGATCATGAGAGCGCCAACCACGTCGAGATCACCCGTTTCATTCGCGTCCTCGCCCGTGCCAACGATTTCCAGGCGATAGACCCCAGGCTGGGCGAAGCCGATGACCTCCGAAGTGTTGCTGTTGTTGGCGGCACACACCGCCTCACGCAAGCTGACTTGGCCGCCGGGAAGCCGTTGCAGATTGGCCATAGTGATACTGGCACAAGGATCGGCAAGCCGATCGCGCTCCATGTTTACCATGATCGTCGGGGCGGCGAACGACGCGTCGGCCGGTTGCCCCAGGGAGCTCGGCGAGAGGCCGGTCAGGGTGATCAGCGCTGCGCCAAAGCCCGCGAGGGTCGGCTGCAACCGCGAACGACGAGGTGACAGTTGTCTCCGCGACATGGCGGTTTCTCCAAAAATGAGCAGCGTGTCGACGCGAGCGCCGCGGCTGCGTTCGTGGTCGACAGAGCGTCTTTACCCGAAAGCTCTAGTCTCTTCGATTGAAAGACGATGTTCATCAAAGACGTCGCCTTCGGGCACGCAAACCCATGACGAGCTCTGTCGCGGCGGTCGCGAAAGTCGAGAGCGCGTCTTTGTTTCGCCATGGGCGGCTGGGAAAGACGCCTGGAGTCTTTTCTTGCGCCGTCGTCATCAGCCGGTTGTTGAGCTTCAGTTGCTGGAGCTGGAAGGACTGGAGGAGCCGCTCCACCGCCACCCAGCACACCAACGTCGG
>JAWOHA010000153.1:0-5541 GCA_046496385.1 Cryobacterium sp.
CGACGGCTTCACCGACGGCGGCAGCACCGATATCGACAACGGCATTCTGCTCTGCCGCGGTCACCATCTCAGGCTGCATAACGAGGGCTGGGCGGTGCGGCGGATCGGAGCGGGGTTCTGGCTGGTGCCTCCCGAGAAGCTCGACCCGGTGCAGACACCGATCGCGCTGGTGAGCAAAGCCAGCTGGCTACCGGGTGGCAAACGAAACCTGTCAGGTAGGTCTTGAGGCAGTACCGTCAGGACCGTCCTGCAACAGAACCGCCAGATTGATATCGATGATGTCCAGCCACGTGCGCGAATTTCCGAGGTGAGCCAGATTTCCGAGGTGAGCCAGAATTCCGAGGTAAGTCAGGGGGTCTCGATCAACCGAGCCTCGTCGCCGAGGCGCACCAGACCCGGGCGAATAACCTCGGCATAGACCCCGAACATGATGTCGGTGCCGGTGCGTCGGTAGCCGCCGAGGGTCTTCAGCAGCTGCGTGCCGCGCTCTTCCGTGTCGGGGTCGAGGTCGATGACCGCACACCGGGGCACACCGCCCGTGACATGCAGTCGTGCCGCACCGACCTCGATGTCGCGACCGATCCAGGCATCCTCGACGTGCCCGGGGGCCTGTCCGTGCCCGCGCTCGTCGCGGTGCGCGCCGTCACTGTCGGCCTCACCGGTGTCGATCGTGAACGTGGACCGAAACCGTCGCGGGTCGATGGCGGTGCCCGAGGCGGCTTCAAGCCGCTGCAGCGAACTCGTGGTGGCCAGCGTGACGGCGCCGCCGAACACCACCCCGCCGGGCGCGGTGGTGCGAGCCAAGGCCACGTCACCCGAAAACAGCCTGTTGAGGTGCTGCTGCCACGGCCCCGTGACAATCTGCATGGCGGTGTCGCGGCCCCAGTAGTCCACCTGCACGATGCCCGGCGCCAGTTTCGGCGCCGCCGTGACCTGCTGCCCGTTGATGGTCAGAGTGAGCATTCCGTCGGCCCACTGTGCCTCGCACGAGGTGAGTGACGGATGCTCGACGGTGCGCAGCACCTGCCCGCGCGCGAGGTCGACGATGGCGAAATCCCGATCGCCCTCCGGGCCGGTGTCGGTGAGCCGCACCTGCTGCCGAGGCTGGTGGCGGCCGCCCTTCAGAGCGCACACCCCGATTTGGTGAATCTGCATGGACTTCACTCCGTGGCCGGACGCCGGCGGTTGCGCTTGGTGGCCGAGCGCTGCTGTTTGGCGGCCAGATGCCGTCGGCCCGAACCGCGGGTGGGTTTGGTCGCCCGGCGCCGAGGAGCGTCGGGGGCGAGGCCCGCCGCCACCAGCTCGGCGAGCTTGCGCAACGCGATCTCACGGTTGCGCAGCTGGGAGCGCTGCTCGGAGGCGGCGACGGTGACCACCCCGGAGACCAGGCGACGGTCGAGGCGGCTGAGCAGCAGCATCCGCTGCGGATCGCTGAGCGCCGCCGACTCGGTGACGTTCCAGAACAGTTCGACACGGCTGTCGGAGGTGTTGACGTGCTGGCCGCCCGAGCCCGATGACCGCGAGAAGCGCCAGCGGAGCTCCGACGCCGGGATGGTGAGCGCGGGCGATACCTCCAGGTCCATGTCACAAGCGTCGCATGATCCAGGTTCACGTGTCGTCTGTTCACGCACAACTCAGGGAATCCGCGTATCTTGAGCGTAGGATCGTGGTTCCCGTTCGATGCGGCCGGAAAGGTGTCGGTGGTCAGTGTGAGTGTGCTCAGCGAGTTGTTGATCGTCCTGGCATCGATGGGTCTGGCATCCGTACTCACGGTCGGTGTGATCGTCGCTCTGGTGACCCGCCGGATTCGGCGTAACCGTGCCCTGGCCGGAGCGATGCTGCGCACCCGGGCCCTCGTGAAGAGCGGCCCGCAGCGCACGGTGTTGAAGCTTCGGGTGCGGCTGAACGAATCACTCGACAGCGCCCAGGCCGCAGTCGACCTCGCGGTGCGCAGCGAGGGCCCGCGGGGCGAACTGCCTCAGCTGCTGCGCCGCATCCACCGGGAGGGGACCGCGTTGGAATCGCAGCTGCGGCTGATGGAGACCGAACCCGATGCCGCCACGCTCGCCGCCACACTCGCCCTGGCCACCGACCGGGTCGACGAGGTGACCGGCATGGTGCGCCGGTTGCGTGCCGCCGTCAGCAGCGGACTCGGGCACCTCAGTGACGATTCCCTGCGCACGCTGCGCGGCGATGTGGATCGCGAGGTGGTCGCACTGAATGCCGGGGTTCAGGAGCTGCGCGCGCTCAGCGGTGACGATCTCGGCTCCCGGCGCCAGCCCGCCTCGATGGACAACCTGCACAGGGAGAACAAATCATGAGCCTTACCTCACGGCTACGCGTCATTTTTCGCAGTAAGTCTTCACGCGCCTTGAGCCACTTCGAGAGTCCCGGCGCAGCCCTCGACGACAGTTACGAGCAACAGGTGGCGATGCTGCAAAAGGTGCGGCAGGGGTTGGCCGAGGTCGCCACGGCCAAGAAGCGGCTCGAGCTGCAGGGCCAGGACATGGGCACCCGCTACCAGCGACTGGCCGACCAGGCCCAGGAGGCGCTCACTCAGGGACGGGAAGACCTCGCCCGCACCGCTCTGGAACGTCGTTCACTGCTCGAAGGCCAGGTTGCCGCACTGCGGGAGCAGTACACGGCATTGGGTCAGCAGCAGGCGCAACTGCAAGACAACGAACGTCGTCTCGCGCAGCGGGTCGCCGCGTTCCGCACCGAAAAAGAGACCATCAAGGCCACCTACGCCGCGTCGGCAGCGCGCGTGAAGGCCAACGAGGCGGCAGCCAACATCGGCTCCCAGGTGAACGATGTCGGGGCCAGCCTCGACCGTGCCAAAGACCGCGTGGCGCAGATGGAAGCCCGGGCCGCAGCCACCGATGAGCTGCTGGCCAGCGGCGCCCTGAGCGATCTCACGGCCGCACCCGACGCAGACCTCGAGCGGCAGCTCTCAGCGGGGGCCACCCAGTCCAACGTGGAGCGCCAGTTGCAGGCGATGAAGGATGCCCGCGCAGCGCACCCGCAATCCGGTACGGCCCCGAACCGCGCCGGCCCCGATGCCTGGCTGAGCATCGGACAGAGCCCGACCTAGAGGGCCGTGCCGAGCGGATACGGCGCCCCTGCGGGGCGCCGCGGTGCCGGCACGGTTCAGGCGCGGTCGTCGGTGGAGAGGATGGGCTCGATCTGGGCCAGGGCGTCGAGCATGCCCTCTTCCATGCCCATCGCGAGCATCTGCTCGAACTGGTGCGGGCCGGCGAAGGTGCCCACAATGGTCATGCGGGTGCCGCCCGTCACCGGCTCGAGTGTCACGGCGGTGAGGGTTGACCCGAGGTCGCCGGTGGGCTCACCCTCTTCATCGGCGAAGCCGTCTTCGAACTCCAGCCGGGAGGGTCGGTCAAGGGCGTGCATCAGCCACCAGCCGTGCACCCGGTCGCCGTCGGGGCCGGTCATGTAATACGCCGACCGGCCGCCGGGAAAAAACTCGTGCCGGGTGAATGTGGCCGGCCAGGTGGCCGGACCCCACCAGCGTTCCAGCTGGCGGGGGTTCTGGAAGGTCTGCCACACCCGCTCCGGGCTGGCCTCGAAGTCGGCCACAAACGTGAGGGTGAGGGCCTCGCGGTCGGTGTGGGAACTCACAATGGTCATCGTCGCACTCCTTCTGCGCTCAGGATTTTTTCTCCTGACAGAATCTCACCGATACCGCCCGCCCGCTGCCCGCGAGTGGCTCTATTTCAAGGTCAGCAGCCGGTCGACGCGCGGCTTGACCTCGGTGGCCAGCAGCGTGATGGACTCGAGCAGGTGCTCCTGGGGCAGTCCGCCGTGGTCACCCTGAAAGAAATGCCTCATATGGCCCAGGTGGCGGTGCAGGTCCACGATACGTTCGGCCACGTCGTCGGGGTCGCCGATGTAGTACGCGTTGGGAGAGTCGACCTGGGCCAGGTAGGAGCTACGCTGCGGCGCCGGCCAGCCGCGCAGCCGGCCCATCTCCACGTTCAGGTTGACCCAGCCCGGGTACATGCGCTCCACGGCTTCTTTCTTGGTGGGGGCCACCAGGCCGAACGTGGCCACCGACACCTTGATATTCTCGCCGGTGTGGCCGGCCTGCGCGGCCGACTGGCGGTAAAGGTCGGCGAGCGGCGCGAACCGGTGCGGCTGCCCGCCGATGATGGCGTAGGCCAGCGGCAGTCCGAGCCGCCCCGCCCGGGCCGACGACGGCGCGCTGCCGCCGGTGGCGATCCAGATCGGCAGGGAGCCCTGCACCGGGCGCGGCACCACGTCGAGCTCCGGGAGCGACGGGCGGGCCGTGCCCGACCAGGTGACGCTCTCGGTGGGGCTGTTGTTCAGGTTCAGCAGCAGGTCGAGCTTCTGGGCGTAGAGCTCGTCGTAGTCGTTGAGGTCGTAGCCGAACAGCGGGAAGGTCTCCACGGATGACCCGCGGCCGGCGGTGATCTCGACACGACCGCCGCCGGAGATGGCGTCGGCGGTGGCGAACTGTTGGAAGACCCGCACCGGGTCATCCGTTCCGATGATGCTCGCCGCGCTGCCGAGGATGATGCGCGTCGTGGCGGCCGCGGCGGCGGCGATGATCGCGCCGGGCGAAGAGGCCGGCATCGAGACGGTGTGGTGTTCCCCCACTCCGAAGTAGTCCAGACCCACCGCGTCGGCGTGCACGATGGCGTCGAAGAGGTTCTTGATCGCCTCCGAGGTGGAGCGTTGGCTGCCGTCGGGGTTGAGCTGGGTGTCACCGAAGCTGTAAGCGCCGATTTGCAAGGTGTTCTCCGTTACGTGGGTGGGTGCGATGGCCGGGATGGCCGGGTGGGGCGGTGTCGGCACCGGTTGTCTGCGCCGTTCCCCGTCACCCGGCGCCGAGAATGCCGATGATCGGGTCTGTGTGCCGGCTCACCCCGCCGCTCCTGCAGAAATCTGCCGTGGTATAGATCAGCCGTGTTGTTGATCCTATGGGGAGTCACTCAACACATCCTGAGCCGGTCGGCCGCTGTCCCTCAGCGGAGGCGTCGCGCGCGCACCACGAGGTCGTGGGTGTGGTGGGACCCGGCACCGGTGCTCACCTGGCGGGGCCGGGTCTCGTTGACCTCGATGCTCCAGGTGTCGGGCAAGAGGGCCGCGACACGGCCTGGGCTCACGTAGTCGTCGGGGTTGAAACCATGACCGGTGGCCTCCTCCGGGCTCGGCGCCGGGTGGTGCACGATGAGCAGCACTCCTCCGGGGGCGACCGCGCTGATCAGTGCGAGCTCGGCCACGTTGTCGTCGGTGCGAAACAGCGCGGGGTACTGCGCCGACACCAGATCGAAGCCGGCCGGAGCAAGGTCTGCTTCCACGAGGCCGGCGTGCAGCCAGTGCACGTCGACACCGCGGCTCTCGGCCTGTGTGGTCGCACGGTCAAGGGCGACCTTCGAGACGTCGAGGGCGGTGACCTGCCAGCCCTGTTCAGCCAGCCAGATGGCGTCGGCGCCCTCGCCGCAGCCCACGTCAAGGGCTCGTGCCGGCTGCAGCCCGGCGGTGTCGGTGACCAGCGTGGCG
>JAWOHA010000318.1:0-2504 GCA_046496385.1 Cryobacterium sp.
GGTCGTAGGTGCCCATCTCGTCGAGGGCGTCGGGGTCGGGGCGTCCCGTGCGGGCCGACCACGTGAGGCAAAAAACGTCGCGACTTTTTTTGCTTACGAGCAAAAAAAGTCGTTCGGGGGATTCGAGCGTCACAGCCGTCTCACATGCCTGGATACCGCTCGAGTCGGAGGTGTCCATCTCGTCGAGGGCCTCGGGGTCGTGGTAGCTGCGGTAGAGATCGGTGGCGACGATGTCGACAACGTCTTTCAGGCCAAGCTAGTCGAGCTGGCGCTGGGAGATGGCCTCGACGCCGTGGAGGGCGCCGAGGATGTGGCCGGTGGTGCAGCCGTTGGAGTCAGAGTCGCGTGAGTGGGCGAGGATGAGGAAGAGGCTTGGCGAGGTCGAGGCGGGCGGATTCCCCGGCCCGACCTATCGGTAGGCCGGAAACCGGTTGTCGTCGCTGCCGAGGAGATGCAGGAGCTTCGGATGGAGGAAGATCTTCTCCCGGCCGGCGGAGCGCTCCTCCAGGACGCCCAGGGCCGCGAGTTGCTTGAGGTACTTGGAGGCGGTCTGCCTCTTGGCGATGCCGGCGGCCTCGAGGTTGGCGATTCGGCAGTACGGCTGCTCGAAGATCACGTCCACCAGCTCGCGGCTGTAGATCTTCGGTTCCTTCCGCCGAATATAGTCGATGGTCGCGTCCTCGAGGCGGCGGATGCCGCCGATCTTGGCAGTGGTCCAGGTGGCAGTCTCTTCGACCCCTTCGAGAACGAACATGACCCACGGCTCCCAGGCATCGCGGCGGGTGACGTCGAGGAGCAGCCGGTAGTAATCCGCCTTGCGGGCGATGATGAAGCGGCTCAGGTACAAGATGGGCACGGTCAGCAAGTGCTCTTGAATCAGAAACAGGCTGTTGAGCACCCTGCCCGTGCGACCGTTGCCATCGCTGAACGGGTGGATGGCCTCGAACTGGTAGTGCCCGGCCGCCATGCGAACCAGCGGGTCGAGGGATACCTGCTCGTGGAGGAATTTCTCCCAGTTGGCGAGCAAACCACGGATAACGGGTTCGCCTTCCGGCGGCGTGTAGATGATCTCCCCCGTCGCATCGTTGACCAGGGCCGTTCCGGGGACCCGCCGCACGCCCATGTCGACGCCCCGGATCTGGCTGCAGACCCGCTCTGCAGTTCGGGTCGTCAATGGCCTCTCGGAGAGCGATCGGAAACCGTCCAGGAGGGCAACGCGATACCGCAGTGCCTCCCTGGTCGCCGGGTCAGCGCCGTGGGCGGCGTCGAGGTGGCGAAAGAGTCGATCAGTCGTGGTGACGATATTCTCGATCTCCGAGCTGGCCCGCGCCTCCAGCACCGGCAGTGTGTTGACCAGCATGCCCTGGTTGGGGATCAACTCGGCGGCCTTCTTGAGCTCGGCGAGCGCCGCCCTGGCGGACACACACCGCTTGAGTACCGCCTTGGTCTCGAGCTCGACCTTCGGCGGCAACGGCGGGAGGTCGTTATAGGGCCGGTCGGGCTGCCAGTGGGATTCTGTCATGTTTACATTATCGCATTTTATCGACACGTCGTCGCGTCATGGCGATGGTATCGACGTGTCGGCGCGACGTGCAGGGGGTGCCCGATCGTCGTCCGCCGGCTGTCTTGATAATGCGGAAGCCGCCTTCCAGCGGCTACGCTCCTCGCGCCGCAGCAACGGGGGTGGTATGGGGTCAAGATATCTCTCGGGATGATCTCAATCGATTTCGGTGGCTCGTCGAGACTTAGCACGTAATTACAATTACACCTCTTTTACACCAATGTCCAGTAAGCGGGCCAGAAAAGCCAGTACTGGAGAATCTGCTCAGATCCCCGGACAACGGTCGGAGTCGTAGGTGTCCATATCGTCGGGGGCCTCGGGGTCGTGGCAGGAGCGGTAGAGGTCAGGGGCGACGGCGTCGACCAGTTCGGCGAGGTCGACCTGATCGAGCCAACGTTGCGGGATGACCTCGGCGCCGTGGAGGGCGCCGAGGATGTTGCCGGTGATACATTGCAAGCGAGGATTCTCCATGGTCGAGCTGGACAGAATCACGTTTGACCCGGCGGTCATGGGAGGGCGCGCCTGCATCAGAGGCATGCGAGTCACCGTGGGGACCGTCGTCGGTCTGGTCGCGAGTGGGAACACTCATGACGAGATCTTGAAGGCATACCCCTACCTCGAAGAAGAGGACATACGTCAGGCCCTGACGTATGCCGCGCTGCGCGCGTCTGATATGGAACCTCCCTACGTCGTTCCATGAAGCTCGTCCTGGACATGAATCTGTCTCCCCGGTGGATCGAGATCCTCGTGGAACAGGGCTGAGGAAAGGTTCACTGGAGTTCAGTCGGCGATCCCAAGGCGAGTAACCGGTCGATCATGAACTGGGCGCGTGACAATGACCACGTCGTGGTCACCCACGACCTGGATTTCGGTGCGCTGCTGGCTGCATCTTCGGCTGAAAAGCCGAGCGTGATCCAGGTCAGAACGCGGAACGTCATGCCGG
>JAWOHA010000160.1:0-6270 GCA_046496385.1 Cryobacterium sp.
GCCTCGACTGGCGGGGCGGCGCGGTTTCGCCGGTCGAGGCGCGAGGAACGAGCGATCGAGCTCGGGGGGCGCTTCGCGCCACCATGGGAGACGGAGATGCGCTGCATCTCCCTAGTAGACCCGGCGGGGCGGCGCGGCCCCGCGCGTCTTAGAGCGATGGTGCTGTCATGATGTCGCCATGACTTCCACGACGACCCGCCCGGCTCGACTCGGTGTGCAAATCGCCCCGCAGCACGCGCCGTATGAGAAGATTCGCGACACCCTCACCGCGGTCGAAGGGCTCGGAACCGACATCGCGTTCAACTGGGACCACTTCTTTCCCCTCACCGGCGACCCCGACGGGCCGCACTTCGAGTCGTGGACCCTGCTGGCGGCCTGGGCCGAGCAGACCAGTACCATTCAGCTCGGCGCCCTGGTCAACTGCAACAGCTACCGCAATGCCGACCTGCAGGCCGACATGGCCCGCACCATCGACCACATCAGCGGCGGTCGCTTCATCTTCGGCACCGGGGCCGGCTGGTGCGAGCGTGACTACGCCGAGTACGGCTACGAGTTCGGCACCCCGGGTACCCGGCTCAACGCCCTCAGCGACGGCCTCGCGCGCATCGAGGCGCGCTGGGCACGCCTGAACCCGCCGCCCGTGCACGACATTCCCGTGCTCGTCGGCGGCGGCGGAGAGAAGAAAACCCTGCGCATCGTGGCCCGACACGCCGATATCTGGCACTCCTTCTCCGACCCGACAACGCTCGAACACAAGCTCGGCGTGCTGGCCGGCTGGTGTGACGAGGTGGGCCGCGACATGGCCGAGATCGAGATCTCCACTGAGCTGCGCGGCCGCACCCCGGTCGAGGCCGACGCCCTCTACGACCTCGGCGCCCGGCTGTTCACGCTCGGCATTTCCGGTCCCGACTTCGACCTGGCACCGGTCATCGACTGGCTGGCCTGGCGCGACTCCAAGAACGACTAGATCCCGGCCCCGGTGACGATGTCCCGGTGACGATGTCCCGGTGACGATACAGAGCGGGCACCCGGATCGGACAACCGGGCACCCGCTCTGGTGTGGTTCAGCCGGCTCAGGCGTTGTTTGATTTGGGCGCTCCGATGCCCGGATCGATCTGGTGCGGCCCGGCGGAGGAGGGTCGCACGTCGAAATCGAAGATGGCCGTGGGCAGGTAGACGGTGGAGCAGGAGTTCGGGATGTCCACCACCCCCGAGAGCCGGCCTTCGATCGGTGCGGCGCCCAGCAGCAGGTAGGCCTGTTCGGGGCTGTAGCCGAACTTCACCAGGTAGTCGATCGCGTGCAGGCACGCCCGCTGGTAGGACAGGTGCGAGTCCAGGTAGTGCTGGGTGCCGTCCAGGGTCACCGAGGTGCCCGAGAAAGCCAGCCACTCGCTGTAGTGCGGGTCCACGTTGCCGGGCATGAAGATCGCGTTCTCGCTCACGCCGTAGGTGTCCATGCCGCCCTTGATCAGGTCCACCCGCAGATCGATGAACCCACCCATCTCGATGGCGCCGCAGAACGTGATCTCGCCGTCGCCCTGGGAGAAGTGCAGGTCGCCGAGGGACAGGTTGGCGCCGTCGACGAACACCGGGTAGAAGATGCGGGTGCCCTTGGACATGTTCTTGATGTCCTGGTTGCCGCCGTTCTCACGGGGCGGGGCGGTGCGGGCCGCTTCGCCCGCCACCCGGGCGAACTCGGAGTCCGCCAGATTTCCCAGAACCGCGAACTGCGGCTCGGGCGGCAGCGCCAGCGGCGGAACCCGGTTCGGGTCTGTGGCGATGAGGTCGCCCTCACGTTTGTTCCACTTCTTCAGGAGCTCGGCCGACGGTGCGGTGCCCATCAGGCCGGGGTGGATCAGGCCGGTGAAGGAGACGCCGGGTACGTGGCGGGAGGTCGCGGTCTGGCCGGTGAAGTCCCAGATCGCCTTGTAGGCGTCCGGGAACTGGTCGACCAGGAATCCGCCGCCGTTGTTCTTGGCGAAGATGCCCGTGTAGCCCCAGCCCTGCCCGGCGAGTGGTCCGGAGTCCTCCTGCGGAATCGGGCCGACGTCGAGGATGTCGACGATGAGCAGGTCGCCCGGCTGGGCGCCTTCCACGCGGAACGGCCCGCTCAGAACGTGCACCGTCAGCAGCGGGGCGTTCAGGATGTCGTCGGCCGAGTCGTCGTTGACGATCGCCCCGTCGAACCACTCCCGGCAGTCGACGCGGAACGATTCCCCCGGTTTGACCGCGGCGATCGGCGGAATCTCGGGATGCCACCGGTTGTGGCCGAGCTTCTCCTGGTCCGCGAACTTCTTGCTGGAATCGAGTGAGAATATTTTCTTGGGCATGTCGTCTCCTGTATCGGGTCGAGCCGGACCGGGAAGCTAGGGCCTCGGCAGTTTCTGGTGGAGCGGATTAGTGGTGAAGCGTTGGGACTGGCCCGTGCGCACTCCGGGCAGTCGCGACTCCACGACAGTGGGTTCGTGTGCGCTGCGGTTCGCGGAATCGATCAGTTGAAAGGTGGCTGACCCGGCCCGGGACAGATTCGGCGCGCTCATACGACGACGTGCGTCGCCCGCGCAGGCCGGGCAGGCCGTCACCGCGGGAGCCGAGCCCATCGGCAGCAGTAACTCGAAGGGGGAACAGTCAGGGCAGGTGTACTCGTAGAGCGGCAACCGGCACTCCTTTCTCGATCGGCTATCTCAGGGAGGGCAGACGGTTTGTGGGCGCAGACGGTTTGTGGACTCAGACCGTTTGCGGGCTTTGTGTCGCGCTGGCCGGTTCGGCCTGTTCAGCCTCGCGCTCGCCGCGGCCGAGAACCCAGGCCAGGCCCAGAGACAGCGCCCCCGCCACAGCGACGATCAGCGCGTAGCCTGCGGTGGACTCATACCAGCCCAACAGCAGCAGGAACGCCGGGATCGTTCCGGTCATGTGACTGATGAAGACCGTGAACCAGCCCGTCGTCTTGGTGAGGTGCGTCTTGCCCAGAGCGAGAACGAGAAAGAACAGAAACCACAGAACCGCCCAGATCAGCCAGATCACCCCGAAGACCGGGTCGGTGCCCGTCGGTGGAAACTGCAGGAATCCGATCACCAGGGCGCACGCGGTGACGAAGATCGAGAACCAGCCGAGGCCCTCTCCGCTGACGCCCGTGAACTGCAGGATTGCCACATATAAATACGTGAATCCGAACAGGTAGAGGCCCGATGCGCCGAAGATGATGGCCGGGTCGCCGTCGGCGCCGAGGATGATCAGCGTCGGGAAGATGACCTGCATTCCCCCGACGAAGAAGTTGAGGATCCCGGCGGACTTGCCCGGTATCACGCCCAGAAGGAAGAGGCCGTTGATGAAGAGAACGGCGCCTACGTAGAGTAATCCCACACTGCCCATGCGAGGCTCCTTTGCCTCAGAACTGCCTCAGAGTTACCGGAAAAACGATGCTGCGTGGTGTCGCCGCAGCAGGGTCTGTGTTGTCTGAACCGAATCTCCAAACAATATAAACCCGCCCACACAGGGCGTCAACGCCGTCTCCGCGTCGAGGCTCGCGTCGCCTACAGCAGGCCGGTGCGCAGCTCCTGGTTCAGTGACCGCACCACGGCCGGCAGGCTGCCGCCGGTGGCGGCTGCCACGGCCAGCTGCCGCTGGTAGCTCGCGCCCCGATCCAGAATCAGGTTGAGCTGCAACAGCTCGGTGAGGCAGTTCAGCCGTTCGGCCACGGGGGAGAGCACCTCGATCAGGCGACGCACGTCATCTGTCACCGCTCGCTCCGTTCCGGCGGCATCGAGAATGACCTGGGCATCCAAGCCGTAGCGGGCGGCCCGCCACTTGTTCTCCCGCACGAACCACTGCGGCATGCGAGCCACGGTCTCGCCCGCGTCGAGGCGCGTGCTCATCCACTCCACGAGACATTGAATGAGGGCGGCGACGGCGCCGAGTTCCTGCGTCGTGGACACGCCGTCACAGACCCGAATCTCGATCGTGCCCCAACGGGGCGAGGGGCGGATGTCCCAGCGCACCTCGGTGGCGTCCTCGATGACCCCGGTCACGGTCATATCGTCGACGTAGTGTTCCCAGGCCTCCCAGTCGGCGAGGTCCCAGGGCAACCCGGCGGTCGGCAGCTGCTGAAACATCAGAGACCGGTTACTGGCATAGCCGGTGTTCACTCCGGCCCAGAACGGGCTGGACGCGGACAGTGCCTGCAGGTGCGGAATGTACGTGAGCAGCCCGTTGAGAATGGGAATGACCTTGGCCTTGTCTTCGATGCCGACGTGCACGTGGATACCCCAGATCATCATGTTGCGCCCCCACCACTGGGTGCGGTCGATGAGCTTGTGGTAGCGCGGCTTGTCGGTGACCTCCTGGTCGAACCACTGGCCGAAGGGATGCGATCCGCTGCAGACCGGGTACACGCCCAGCGGCTCCGTGATCGCCCGAACCTCCTCAACCTGGCCGGCAACATCCGCCACCGCTCCCGCAACGGTGGTGTGCACCGCTGAGACCAGTTCCACCGTGTTGAGCAGCAGCTCGCCGGTGATGTGCGCGTGCGGCGACCCGTCCGGGCCTCGCAGCGCCTCCAGCACGTCGCCGCCGATCGAGCGCAGGTCACCGCTTTGCCGGTCCACCAGGGCGAGTTCCCATTCGATGCCCACGGTGGAGCGCGCGGACTGCGCGAAATCGAGTGCCATGGTGCTCCTTCGGTCGGTTTGCCGACCATTCTGGTGTTCGATTGTCACAATCGGGTGATCTCTGACAGAATGATCAGTCGAGATCTCTTCTGCCTCACCCTCTAATCAGGTGCAAGAAGATCCCCTAGAGCTTATTGCCGAGTGTGCCCCCACGCGCACGGCCATGTGTTCGCAAAACACCGAAACAACACAGGAGTAATCGTGGCTGTCAAAATCCGTCTGAAGCGCATGGGTAAGATCCGTGCACCGTACTACCGCGTCGTCGTCGCCGACGGTCGCACCAAGCGCGATGGTCGAGTGATCGAAGAAATCGGCATCTACCACCCCACGCAGGAGCCCTCGATCATCGAGATCAAGTCCGACCGTGCGCAGTACTGGCTCAGCGTCGGCGCCCAGCCGACCGAGCAGGTTGCCGTTCTGCTGAAGCTGACCGGCGACTGGGGCATCCACAAGGGTGACAAGAACGCCAAGAACACCGTGAAGATCAAGGAGCCGAAGGTTCCCTTCGTCGCCGACGAGAAGAAGAAGCCGGTTCTGCGTCCCAAGGCGGACAAGCCCACCGTCACGCCGCATGAGCCGGCCGAGGCCGTCGCCGACGCAAGCGAAGCGGACAAGGCGTAATTTTGCTCGCACCCGCGCTTGCGCACCTCGTCAAGGGGATCGTTGATCACCCGGATGATGTGCACGTTGTCGAAAAAAGTTCCCCCCGTGGCGATGTTCTCGAGGTTCGTGTGAACCCCGAGGACCTCGGTCGGGTCATCGGCCGCGCCGGTCGCACCGCGAAAGCGTTGCGCACCCTCGTGGCCGCGCTGGCCGACGGCAAACGAGTCCGGGTCGACGTTGTCGACACCGACTTCTAACGCCGCCGTGACACCGGTGACTGACAACGCAGAGCCCCGCGCCCAGCTTCGGGTGGGGCGGTTGACCAAGGCCCACGGCCTCAAGGGTGCGATCAAGCTTGAACTGTTCACGGATGACCCGGGGCGACGTTTCGTCCCGGGCGCCGTGTTCACGCTGCAGGTGCCGACCGGGTCCGCCTGGCACGGCAAAACCGTTGAACTCGTCGAGCTGCGCTGGTACAACCAGCATGCTGTGGGGTTCTTCAAAGACGTCCCGGATCGCGAAACGGCCGAGACGCTGGTCAAAGCGATCCTCTGGATCGATCACGACGCCGCGGAACAATCCGCTGAGAAAGACGCCTGGTATGACCACCAGCTTGTCGGACTCGCCGTACACCGTGACGGCGTCAACATCGGCACCATCGCCCGGCTGGAACACCTTCCGGCCCAGGATCTGCTGATTCTCAAGACTTCCGCCGGTGAGGTCATGGTGCCTTTCGTGAAGGCCATCGTTCCCACTGTCGATATCGCGGCCGGCGTGGTCACGATCACGCCGCCGCCCGGCCTGCTCGAAGAGATCCCCGAGCCTGAGCTGCCGACCCCGCCTGCCGAGGCTGCCGAGCCTGCCGAGGCTGCCGACTCTGCCGAGGCTGCCGACTCTGCCGAGCCCGCCGCCGAAGACCCGGCCATCGCGCCGTAACCGGCACGTCCGTCGATTTTCTACAGCGGTGGGCGTGGCACACCCCCAACCGGGTGTGCCACGC
>JAWOHA010000322.1:0-2941 GCA_046496385.1 Cryobacterium sp.
GCAATAGTTGTATTTTTTTGCAGTGCATTATTGGTTTCTTTCCCCGATCAAGCATCAAAGACTCTTGCCGCCCTAAAAGGATTCGGGTCCCGTCAGGAGGAGGCCCAGCGTCTGGGCCGGCTGCTGCGTCCCAAAGAGTCGGGCCTGTCGGCGAACTTCTACACTCTGGTCTCCCGTGACACCGTCGACCAGGACTTCGCCCAGAACCGGCAGCGTTTTCTCGCCGAACAGGGCTACAGCTACACGATTCTGGACTCACAGAGCCTCGCCGCAGCCTGACGGTGCTGACCGGCAGCACGGTCAGCGCCGTCAGCGCCGTCAGCGCCGTCGCGGCCGTGAGGCCGGACTCGGTCAGTCCGCGTTGCGGTCGCGGGTGTAGCGCAGCAGCAGGGTGTCACCGGCGGGTAGCGCGTGCCGCAGTCGCATCGCCCGCGGCGTCGCTGCGCCTCCGTGCGCGATTCGGCCGGCCGCACCGCCGTCGAGCACGGGGCTGAGCGTCAGGCAGAGCTCGTCCACGGCATCCGCTTCCAGAAGCGTGCCCACCAGGCTCGGGCCGCCCTCGCAGAGTATCTGGCCGAGCCCGCGGTCCGTGAGCGCCGCGACCACCTGCGCCGGCTGCACGGCATCGCCGCCGCAGACGATCACGTCGGCCACCCGGGCGAGCGCCGCCCGGCGTGCCGGCGACGACGCGGCGTGGGTCACGATGATCGGCCGGGTCGGGGCCTCGCTCAGTGACGGATGCCCCGGGTCGAGATCGAGCCGCCCCGACACGATCGCGAGCGGCGGGTGCTCCGGCAGGCCGTGCGCCCGGCGCCAGGCGCGATCCGCGTCGGCGACCAGGGCGCCGCCGTAGCCTTCCGCGCGCACGGTTCCCGCCCCGACGAGGATGACGTCGGTGAGCAGCCGCAGGGTGTCGAAGACCAGCCGATCGGCCGTGTTCCCGAGGCCGCCGCTCACACCGTCGCGCGTCGCAGCCCCGTCGAGGCTCGACACGAAGTTCAGGCGCAGCCACGGGTTCTCCCGATCGGGCAGGGCGTAGCGGTCCAGCGCCACGGCCCGGGTCAGCGCGGCCGTCCCCGCCGCCTCAGCGGCGGCCCCGGCGATCACTGGTTGTGCCGCAGGTAGGCCGGCGCCCGCCAACCCATGATCGCTTCGGTCATGTGCACGGCATCGACGGCCTGGCGCACGTTGTGCATGCGCACGATACGGGCCCCCTGCAGAATGCAGGCGACGACGGCGGCCAGCGACCCCTCCACGCGTTCGCCGCGCTCCCGGTCGAGGGTCTCCCCCACGAAGTCCTTGTTGGACACGGCCACGAGCACCGGCAGGCCGATCTCGGTGATCTCCCCCAGACGCCGGGTGATCTCGAGGGAATGCAGCGTGTTCTTGTTCAGGTCATGTCCCGGATCGATCACGATACGGTCCCGGGGAACGCCGTGGCGCACCGCGCGGTCCACCCGCTCGCGCAGAAAGTCGGCGACCTCGGCGACCACATCGTCGTACCGGGGTGAGGGATACGGCATGCGCGGTGCGGCGAGGCTGTGCGTGATCACCAGGGTCGCGTCGCTCGCGGCGACGACCTCGGCCATGCGGGGATCGTGCACGCCGGTGGTGTCGTTGATCACGTGGGCGCCGGCCGCGATGCTGGCACGGGCCACCTCGGGGTGGAACGTGTCGACCGAGATCACGGCGCCCGAGCCCTGCAGCGCAGCCACGACGGGCACCACCCGGTCGATCTCCTCGCTGATGGGAACCGGCGGTCCCGGGGCGAATTTAGCCCCGCCGATGTCCACCCAGTCCGCGCCGTCGGCGATGGCCCGGCGGGCCGCGGCCACGGAGGCGTCGAGCGCGAAGGTGGCGCCCTGGTCGTAGAACGAGTCCGGCGTGCGGTTGATCACGGCCATCACGGCCACCTCACGGGAGAAGTCGAAACTCCGCCCGTTCATGACGCGCGCGGCGAAGTGGGGCACGGTCTGCCGCTCAGTTACTGTCGGCGCGGGGCGAACCGGCCGTGGTCGACACGGATCGAGAAGGAGCGGCACCGGCCTCGGCTTCGGCTTCGGCTTCGGCGAGAATCTCGGCGAGTGGCACGGCCGGGTCAGCCAGTCGGGCCGGGTCTACCCGCACGCCGCTGCGAATGAGCTGCTGCACCGTGTCATTGACCTCCCACACGTTCACGTTCATGCCGGCCACGACGCGCAAATCCTTCAGCCAGAACGCCACGTAGCTGCGGCCCGGCCGATCCCCGCGCAGCACGAGGTCGGCGGTGGAGGCAAGGCTCGGGTACCCGGAGTACTCCATGCCCAGGTCGAACTGGTCGGTGAAGAAGTAGGGAATCTCGTCGTAGCAGACGGTCTGGCCGAGCATGGCCCGAGCGGCGAAGGCCGGGGCCGTGTTGGCGTTGGCCCAGTGGTCGACCCGGTGATGCTCGCCCAGAACCGGGTGGAAGACCGAGGCGACATCGCCGACGGCGTACACAGCGGCGTCCGAAGTCTGGAATGCCGCGTCCACACGGATACCGTCGGCCACGTCGAGCCCGGCGACCTGCGCCAGCAGAACGTTCGGGATGGCGCCCAGCCCCACGACCACCAGGTCGGCCGACAGCTCCTCACCGGTGGCCAGGCGCACGCCGGTGACGCCGTGGTCGTCACCGAGGATCTCGGTCACGTCCGAATGCATCCACAACTCGACCTCGTTCTCACGGTGCAGGTCGGCGAAGACTTCGGCGGCTTCCTCGCCGAGCACCCGGCCCAGCGGCACCGCGCCCCGGCCCAGCACGGTCACCGTATTGCCGTAGCCGCGGGCGGCGGCGGCCACCTCCAGCCCGATCCAGCCGGAACCGATCACGACCACGCGTCGGCCGCCGGCCTGCAGGGCGGCCCGCAGCAGGGTGGAATCATCCGTGCTGCGCAGCTGGTGCACGCCCACGCGCTCCGCGCCG
>JAWOHA010000326.1:0-9654 GCA_046496385.1 Cryobacterium sp.
GGGAGCTCGCCAGCTGGGTGGCCGTGGCCAGGCGCGCGTTCTGCACCGACACCTGCAGGGACTGCACAAGCAGGGGAAGGAACGCGATCGATAGAAGCGCCAGCAGAAACATCGAGACCACGATTTCGATCATGCCGAAGCCCTGCTCGCGAGCATCACGCACTGCGCAGGGCAGGGACCTCGGGGACCTCGGCATGAACGAACCCCCTAGCGGGATCGGGGCGAATTGGATTGGTGTGTGGGGATAGCATCGGCAAGCCCCGCCGGGCCCCCATCCGTAGTCGAGGGAGCGTTTACTCTGTCTTCTTGGCCGCACCTGCGGCATCGATAGTGTGCTCGTGATCTCCGCTGTCTTTCCAAGACCCGGTGATGGTAAAACCGGTTTCGTCGCCAGTCAGGCCAAGGGTGATTTCGTCGCTCTGGGTGTAACCGTCCAGGTCATCGAGCGTTGTCGGAAAGGTCCCCTCGACGGTGTACTCGGCCACGGCCGCGGTCTTCGCGTTGGTGACTGCGGCGGCAACCGCGCTGTCGCGCGCGCCGTCCTGCTGGTTCAGGAAGATCGGGATGGCCACGGCGGCGAGAACGCCGATGATGAGCACCACCACGAGCAGCTCGATGAGCGTGAAGCCGCGCTGCGAACCGCCGAGAGCCAGACGTTTGCGTGAGAGCGCCCCCATGGTGCGAGTAAACATGTGAAAGTCCTTCGTGTGTGCCGTGTGGAGCAGGAAAAAGAGTGGTTTACCCCCTACGCACAGTATAGGGACGCACAAAGCCACATGAGAAGACGTTTGCGAAGGTGAGAATTGTTCGCTCTGCTCGTTGACGTACTCACTAGTTGACGTACTCAAAGATGCTGAACATCGGCATGTACAGCGCCACGATCATGCCGCCGATCACGACGCCGATGAAGGCGATCATGAGCGGCTCGATCAGGGCGGTGAGCTGCTCCGTGGTGGCCTGAACCTCCTGGTCGTAGAAGTCGGCCACCTTGGCGAGCATCTGCTCGAGCGCACCGGCGTCTTCGCCCACCGCGATCATCTGCACGACCATCGGCGGGAACACCGGCTCGAGTGCGAGCGGACCGGCGATCGAGCGGCCCTGGCGCACCGACTCCTGCACCTTGTGCAGCGCGGTCTCGACCACCCAGTTGCCCGAGGTCTCCCCCACGATGCCGAGCGACTGCAGAATCGGCACGCCGGCGCCGATCATGGTCGAGAAGTTGCGGCTGAACCGGGCAATGGCGAGCTTCTTCGCGAGCGCGCCGAACACCGGCAGCCGCAGCTTGATCGGGTCGACCACGCGGCGCACCCGCTCGGTGTGTTTGTTGCGCCGCCACCAGAAGGCGAAGGCCACGGCGAGAACGGCCAGCACCGGTCCGAGCCAGACCATGATGCGGGAGAGCACGACGAGCACCTGGGTGGGCAGCGGCAGCTCGCCGCCGAGCCCCTCGAACATCTTCTCGAAGACCGGAACGATGAAGATGAGCATCCCGATCACGGCGAAGACCGCCATGATGAGCACGATCACCGGGTAGGCGAGCGCCGACTTCACCGTGTCCCGCAGCTTCACCTCCTTCTCGAAGTTGTCGGCGAGGGCCGTCAGCGAGTTCTCGAGAAAACCGCCGGTCTCGCCGGCGCGCACGAGGTTGATCATGATCGGGGGGAACACCGTGTCGTGCTTCTCGAGGGAATCCGACAGGGACACCCCGGTTTCCACATCATTGCGAATGGTCGTCAGCGCCCGGGCGAGCTGCTTGTTCTCGGTCTGATCGGCAAGAATGTACAGCGTGCGCAACAGCGAGAGCCCGGCGCTGGTCATGGTCGCCATCTGGCGGCTCATCACCGCCAGGTCTTTCAGCCCCACGCTCTTGTTGAAGCCGGGAATCTCGATCTCCCGGTTGAGCCCGCTGCCCGCGCGCGCCTCGGTGAGCGAGATCGGCGACAGGCCCATCGCCCGCACACGCACCATGGCGGCGTTCTCCGAGCCGGCCTGCAGGCGGCCCTTCACCACCTTTCCGGCGGCGTTTCGGCCTTTGTAGGCGTAGGGCAGGGTGATCGACACTAGATTTTCCGCGCGGTGAAGGAGTCTCCGAAGTCGATGCCGGCAGACGCCGACCCGCTCGACGCACCGCTGCCGTCGCCGCCGCGTTCGATGAGCTGAGCGAGGCCCTCCGGGTTCTGCGCCTTGTGTTCGGCGGCCTGCCGGGTGATGAGGCCCAGCTTGACGAGCTCGGCGAGGTTCTGGTCCATGGTGTGCATGCCCAGGCCCTTGCCCGCCTGCATCGCGGAGGGGATCTGGTAGGTCTTGCCCTCGCGAATGAGGTTCGCGATCGCCGAGGTCATCATGAGAATCTCGGTCGCGACCACGCGCCCGCCACCGACCTTCTTCACCAGGGTCTGACAGACAACGCCCTGCAGGGTGGCGGCGAGCTGGGCACGCACCTGCGCCTGCTGGTGCGGCGGGAAGACGTCGATGATGCGGTCGATGGTCTGGGGGGCGTCCTGGGTGTGCAGCGTCGCGAACACCAGGTGCCCGGTCTCGGCGGCAGTGAGGGCCACCGACACCGTCTCGAGGTCGCGCAGCTCGCCGATCAGGATCACATCGGGGTCCTGCCGCAGCACGTGCTTGAGCGCCGAGGCGAAACTGTGCGTGTCCTGGCCGACCTCGCGCTGGTTGACGAGCGACTTGCGATGCTTGTGCAGAAACTCGATCGGGTCCTCGACGGTGACGATATGGTCGGCACGGGTGCGGTTGATCAGGTCGATCAGCCCGGCCAGGGTCGTGGACTTGCCCGAACCGGTGGGCCCGGTCACGAGCACGAGCCCGCGCGGCAGCTGGGCGAAGTGGTTCACCGACTCGGGCACGCCGAGGTCTTTGAGCTGTTTGATCTCCCGGGGAATCAGGCGGAACGCGCCTCCGATGGAGTTGCGTTGAATGTAGAAGTTCACCCGAAAGCGCGCTCCCCCGGCGGAATAGGCGAAGTCGAGCTCGAGTTCGCGATCGAGCACCTGCCGCTGGGCCGGGGTCAGAATGCTGTACAGGGCTGCCGTGACCTTGTCCTGCATCCATTTGGGTGCGCCCTCGAGGGGCATCAGGGCGCCGTCGATGCGGATGCACGGGGGCGCGGCCACGGTGATGTGCAGATCCGAGGCGCCCCGGTCGAGCACCGCCACGAGCGCGGCCACGAGATCCGGGTCGGGGAGGCTCTCGGCCGGGGTGCGCCCGGACCGGCGGGAGTGCACCGGCGGCCCATCGACGTCGTCATGGCCGTCGTCATCGCCGGGCGAGGCGATCGGTCCCGGTGCCCGGGGCACGGCAGTCACGGCGTCGAGCGGCCAGAGCGGCCCGCCCCCACCGGGAGGTGTGACCGGAATCTCGTAGATCGGCTGAGTCATATGTCAGTTCCCTTCGGCATTACGCCACCACCCGCAGAATTTCGTCGATCGAGGTCCACCCGAGGCGCACCTTGGCCCAGCCGTCGTCGCGCAGCGTGACCATTCCCTGTTCCCGGGCGGTGCGCGCGATGTCCGCGCTCGATGCCCGCGCCACGCACAGCCGCTCGATTTGCTCGCTGACGGTCATGACCTCGTGAATCGCCAGTCTTCCGCGGTAGCCGGTGTTGGAGCAGCTCGAACAGCCGACGGGCCGAAACGACGCCTCCCGCGGCGACGCGGCCGCGGTGGTGAACCCGAGGTGCTCCAGTTCGTCGGCGCCGCGATCGTCGGGTGCCTTGCAGCGATCGCACAGCCGGCGGGCCAGTCGCTGGGCCACGACACAATCCAGCGCCGAGCCCACCAGAAAAGGCTCGATACCCATCTCGGTGAGCCGGGTGATCGCACTCGGCGCGTCATTGGTGTGCAGGGTCGACAACACCAGGTGCCCGGTGAGAGAGGCCTCGATGGCGATCTGCGCGGTCTCGTGGTCGCGAATCTCCCCGATCAGCACGACATCCGGGTCGCTGCGCAGAATCGACCGCAATGCCGTGGCAAAGGTCAGGCCCGCCTTGGGGTTCACCTGCACCTGATTCACGCCCGCCATGCGGTACTCGACCGGATCCTCAACCGTGATCACATTGATCTCCGGCCGCGCCACCGAGTTCAGCGTGGTGTACAGCGTCGTCGACTTGCCCGACCCGGTCGGCCCCGTCACCAGGATCATGCCGTACGGCTTCGAATACGCCGCCTTGTAGGCATCGTAATTGTGCTCGAGCAGGCTCAGGTCGCGCAGGCTCATACTCGAGGTGGCATTGTCCAGAATGCGCATGACCACCTTCTCGCCCCACACCGTCGGCAACGTCGCCACCCGCAGATCGATCTTGCGACCGCCATGCGAGACCGACATGCGGCCGTCCTGCGGTTTGCGCCGCTCGGCGATATCAATGTCGCTCATGATCTTCAGGCGCGAGATCACCCCGTTCTGGATGCTCTTGGGCGCACTCTGCATCTCGTGCAGCACCCCGTCGATCCGGTAGCGCACCCGCAGGCTCGACTCCCCCGGCTCAATGTGAATATCGGAGGCCTTGTCCTGAATCGCCTGGCTGACCAACAGATTGACGAAACGCACGATCGGGGCGGAATCATCGCTCGATTCCGCCCCGCCGATGGTGCTGGCCTCGGGGGCCTGTTCCTCTTCGAGGGTCGTGGTGAGGTTGCTCAGCTCGTCGTCGGCGCGGTGCAGCCGGGCGATCGCGGCGAGCAGGTCGCCCCGTTCGGCGACCACCGGGGAGACCGGACGACCGGCGGCCTCGCGCACGTCGTCGAGGGCGAAGACGTTGCCGGGGTCCACCATCGCCAACACGAGACGGTCGCCCTCGACACCCACCGGCAGCACCTCGTAGCGCCGGCACACGGCCGGGCTCACCAGCGCCAGGGCCGCCGCGTCGACGACGAGGTCGATGAGCTCGACGAAGGGCAGCCCGGCCTGTTCGGCGCGCGCCCGGGCGAACTGCAGTTCTGTGATCACCCCTTTTTGCACGAGGGCGCGGACCGCTCGCTCATCGGCCGGGTCACCGGCCACGAGCGAGTCGAGCTGCTCGATGGGCAGCAGGCCGTGCAGAATGAGAATCTCGGTCAGGCTTGCCACGACGATCCCCCGGATCAACCCGCTGCGGAAACCCCCGTTCTCTGTGCTCTGGGGGTTTATAGGTAGAACATTAGGTTAGTCCACGGCGTCCCGCCCGGGAACAGTGATTACGGTTCACCCGCGACGACGCCCGGCTGGGGCTGCTCGAGTCACGGGGGTATCGAGGTGACACCACGCGTGCCTGCGAACCGGCGCCGAGTTGGCACTGAGTTGGCGCCGAGTTGGCACCGAGTCCCATTGGGGTGCCATACTTCGAGCTGATTCAGCTCCACGAGACCGGAACGCTGACACTGAGTCGGAGGAGCCCGGCGCTGATGCGCGGGCCGGCCGCGCGAGGTCACCTCAGCCCCGAAGTCTCCGGGCAACTGCCAACACAAAGGAGTGTCACCATGACGACGATTCTCACCGGCCCGGGCTCGACCCGGGCCAGGGATCCCGCCAGCACAGCACAGCCCGCCCCCGGCGGCCTCGCACCGGTCGTCATCGCCGATCCCGGCGCTCTCGGGCTCGGCGCCTTCGCCCTCACCACGTTCGTGCTGAGCCTGTCGAACACCGGCTTGGTTCCCGGCGCCGGGGCCGCCGTCGTGGGTCTGGCCCTGTTCTACGGCGGAATCGCCCAGGTCTTCGCGGGAATGTGGGAGTTCGTGAAGGGCAACACCTTCGGGGCGACCGCCTTCACCTCGTACGGATCATTCTGGCTCGCCTTCTGGTGGTTGCTCACGCACCCCGAGACCGAGATCGCCGCCGGCGGCGCCGGCGTCGGCGCCTTTCTGCTGGCCTGGACGATCTTCACCGCGTTCATGACCGTGGCCGCCCTCAAGACCAACCGGGTACTCGTCGTTCTCTTCGTGGCCCTCACCCTGACCTTCATCGCTCTGGCGATCGGCGCGTTCTCGGGCAGCACCGCCATCCACGAGTTCGGTGGCTGGCTCGGTCTCGTCACCGCGGGCATCGCCTGGTACGGCAGCGCGGCGACCGTGATCAACACAACCTGGAAGCGCCCGGCCCTTCCCGTCTGGCCCCTGACCTGACCTGACCTAGCCTGACCTGACCCGCAACGCATGGCTCCTGCCCTCGGCAGGGGCCATGCGTTTCTGGTGCGGGGCGTCTCGTCCTATCCCTCCGGCCAGAGATTGTCGACGATATCGGCGGTGTAGCCGACCGGGGCGATGTTGGACCATTGGGTCGCGATCCAGATACCGTTTCGCAGAAAATGTGACTCACCGAAGGCTCCGTCATCACTCGTGGTCGACGTGATGCAGCGCTGTCCTGACGCCTCGGCGAAGCAGTCCATTCCGAGGGCCGTCATTCGACTCTGCGCGGCGGCACTCACCGGGGCGGAGACAGCCACGACTTGCGTCGTCAGACCGGTTCCCGACGGGCCGGCCGGGCTGACCCAGAGGCAGGTCAGGCGCTCATTGGCGTCGATGAGCTGCCTGAGCTCGGCATCATCGCTGCCGGAACGCACATCAACGCCGGGCACCTGGGTCCACGCCGGATTCAGCGCCAGTTCGCTGAAATTCTCGACCATGGCAGCGCTGTACAGCTGCTCGCAGTTCGTCGGCTGCGGCACCGCGGCCACCTCGGCGCCGCCGGTCGGCGTCGGCGATGCAGTCGGGGTCGCCGTCGCAGTCGGGGTCGGGGTCGGGGTCGGGGTCGGCGAGCCGGGTACCGACGTGGGAGTCTCGGACGGGCTGGAGGCGGCCGTGCCGGTACTCACCGGTGTCGGTCCCGAGCCGGGCGAGAGACTCCACACGATCAGGGCCATCGCGGCGAGAGCGAGAGCGAGAACGCCGATGATGAGCGACAGCCGCAGCCGTCTTCGGCGCCGCTCCAGATCAGAATCCGGGTCCGCTTCCGCGACCGGTTCGGGTGGAACGGATGCCGGTCCGTTCATGGCGCCTCCCTGTTCGCGGGCACGCTATCCCCACGCGGCCCCGAAGACAAGGGCAGGGCGCGCAAACCGGGTGCGTGAACCGAAAATGGCCCCTGCCGAAGCAGGGGCCATTCTCCGGCTAACCGACGCTGGTGATTCGCGTGGTTAGTTGTACGTGCCGGGCGTCAGGTCGTCAGACGAGAAGCTGTCGAAATCGACGAAGCTCAGGTCACCTTCCTTGAACGCGGCGTCATCGGTGAAGATGCGGTTCGGGTAGCGCTCGGTCTTGGCTTCCTCGGTGGCCTCGACGGTGACGTCGCGGTAACGGGGAAGACCGGTTCCGGCCGGGATCAGCTTTCCGATGATCACGTTCTCCTTGAGGCCCATCAGCGGGTCGCTCTTGCCTTCCATGGCCGCCTGGGTGAGAACCCGGGTGGTTTCCTGGAAGGAAGCGGCCGACAGCCAGGACTCCGTCGCCAGCGACGCCTTGGTGATACCCATGACCTCCTGACGAGCCGAAGCAGTCTTGCGACCCTCGGTGAGAGCGGCACGGTTGAGCTCGTTGTACTTCAACCGGTCAACGAGCTCGCCGGGCAGCAGGCCGGTGTCGCCGTGTTCGACGACGGTCACCTTGCGCAGCATCTGGCGAACGATGACTTCGATGTGCTTGTCGTGAATCGGCACACCCTGCGAACGGTAGACGTCCTGCACCCCGGTGACGAGGTGCTTCTGCACGGCACGAACGCCCTTGACGCGAAGAACTTCCTTCGGGTCGACGGCGCCGATGATGATCTGCGTGCCGAGCGCAACGTGCTGGCCGTCCTCAACGAGAAGGGTCGAACGCTTGAGCACCGGGTACGCGATCGCTTCATCACCGTTGTCGGGGGTCAGAATAACCTTGCGGCCCTTGTCCGAGTCCTCGATGGTGATGCGGCCGGCGGAGTCCACGATGGGCGATGCACCCTTGGGGGTACGCGCTTCGAAGAGCTCCTGAACACGCGGCAGACCCTGGGTGATGTCGTCAGCGGATGCCGACCCACCCGTGTGGAAGGTACGCATGGTCAGCTGGGTGCCGGGCTCGCCGATGGACTGTGCGGCGATGATGCCGACGGCCTCACCGATGTCCACGAGCTGGCCGGTGGCCAGCGAGCGACCGTAGCAGACCGCACACACACCGACGGTCGACTCACAGGTGAGCACGGAACGCACCTTGATGGTCTCCACGCCACCGGCGATGAGCTTGCCGATGAGCACGTCGCCCACGTCGTCGCCGGCGTCGGCGATGACTTCGCCGGACCGGTTGACCGCGGGGGCGGCCAGGCTGCGCGCGTACACGGCGTTCTCCACGTTGGAGTGCACCGTGAGGCCACCGTTCTCGTCGAGCACGAGGGCGTCGTTGGTGTCGCGCTGCGCGATCGGCAGCTCGAGGCCCTTCGTCGTGCCGCAGTCGTCTTCGCGGATGATGACATCCTGGGAGACGTCCACGAGACGACGGGTGAGGTACCCCGAGTCGGCGGTGCGCAGTGCGGTGTCGGCCAGTCCCTTGCGGGCACCGTGAGTAGCAATGAAGTACTCGGCCACGGAGAGGCCTTCACGGTAGCTGGAGATGATCGGGCGCGGGATGATCTCACCCTTGGGGTTGTTCACGAGGCCTCGCATGCCGGCGATGTTTCGCACCTGCAGCCAGTTACCACGTGCACCCGACGTCACCATGCGGTTGATGGTGTTGTCGGACGGGAAGTTCGACTGCATGGCGGTCGCAACGTCTTCGGTAGCCCGGGTCCAGATCTGGATGAGCTCCTGACGACGCTCGAGGTCGGTCGTGAGACCCTTCTCGAACTGCGACTGCACCTTGGCGGCCTGCTTCTCGTAACCGGCGACGATCTCCTTCTTGTTCGGAGGCGTCAGAATGTCGCTGAGCGCGACGGTCACGCCGCTTCGGGTCGCCCAGTAGAAACCGGCGTCCTTGATCCGGTCGAGAGTGGCCGCAACCTCGATCTTCACGTACCGCTCGGCGAGGTCGTTGACGATCGTCGACATGGTGCCCTTGTCGGCCACCTGCTCGAAGTACGGGTAGTCGACCGGGAGCGCCTCGTTGAAGATGGCGCGGCCGAGGCTCGTGGTGACGAGCACGGTTCCGACAGCCTGGCCGTTGACCAGCTCGACACCGTCGGGCTGGGTGCCCTCGGCGAAGAACTTGTCGGTCAGGCGAATGCGCACCTTGGCGTTCAGGTCCAGGGACTTCTGGTCGAACGCGAGAATCGCCTCGGCGACGGAGGTGAAGGCGCGGCCTTCGCCGACCACATCCTCCTTCATCGTGGTGAGGTGGTGCAGACCGATGATCATGTCCTGGGTGGGCAGGGTCACCGGACGGCCGTCGGACGGCTTCAGGATGTTGTTCGAGGCGAGCATCAGAATGCGCGCTTCGGCCTGGGCCTCAACCGACAACGGCAGGTGCACGGCCATCTGGTCACCGTCGAAGTCGGCGTTGAACGCCGCACAGACGAGGGGGTGCAGCTGGATGGCCTTACCCTCTACGAGCTGAGGTTCGAAGGCCTGAATGCCCAGGCGGTGCAGCGTGGGTGCGCGGTTGAGCAGCACCGGGCGCTCGCGGATGATCTCCTCGAGCACATCCCACACCTGCGGCCGCGAACGCTCCACCATGCGCTTCGCGCTCTTGATGTTCTGTGCGTGGC
>JAWOHA010000086.1:0-8738 GCA_046496385.1 Cryobacterium sp.
ATGCCCACGGTCACGAAGTGGGCATGAACGCAGACATGGTGACCAGCATCGGCGATCTGCCGGTCGGGCATGGAGTTCTCGGGCTGGTGATCCGAGACCCGCGCGCGCTGAGACTGCACGACCTGCACGACCACGCGGCATCCGTGGGGTTTCCGGCCAACCACCCGCCGATGCGGTCTTTTCTCGGGGTCCCCGTGCGGGTGCGCGACGTGGTGTTCGGAAACCTGTATCTCACCGAAAAGGTCGGCGGCGGGGACTTCACCGAGGAAGACCAGGAACTCGCTCTGGCGCTCGCCGCAGCCGCCGGGGTCGCGATCGAGAACGCCGGACTCTTTGAGGAGTCCCACCGCCGCGCGCAGTGGCTGGAAGCCTGTGCCGACATGGGGCGTGACCTGCTGAGCCCCGACGACGACAACGGGCTGGATCTCGTTGCGCGCCGGGCGCTGCGCGTTTCCGGAGCCCGGCTGGCCGTGGTGGGGTACCCCGCCGACGGCAGCCTGTACTGCCTGGCCGCCGCCGGGGACGGGGCCGCCGAACTGCTGGGCCGCACCGTGCGGGTGAACCCCGGGGCCCTGACCGCGGTGCGCACGACCGGAATCTCGTCGGTGGAGCCGCATCTTCCGGTGCGTTCCCCGGAGCTGCAGCTCACCGAGACCGGGCCCACACTCGTGGCGGCTCTGGGCCCCACCGGCGACGGACAGGGCGTCATTCTGCTGTCCCGGGCCGTGGGCGCCGACACCTTCAGCGGAACCGACCGGGAGATGAGCGCCGTCTTCGGCGCCCAGGTGGCGCTGGCGCTGGAGCTGGCCACCGTGCACCGTATGCGCGAAGAGCAGGCGGTGCTCGGCGATCGTGACCGCATCGCCCGCGACCTGCACGACCTCGTCATTCAGCGGCTCTTCGCCGCCGGGCTGAGCATGCAGAGCCTGCGCCGTTTCACGAACGACCCGGTGGCTCTGGAACGCATCAGCGCGGTCACGACCGAGCTCGACGAGACGATTCGAGAACTGCGCGACACCATCTATTCTCTGCGCGGCATGGCCCAGACCACCGGCACGCTGAGCAGCCGTATTCTCGGGGTGATCAAAGACGGTTCGGAGGGTTTGTCGTTCACGCCTCGCATCCGCCTGTCCGGACCGCTCGACAGTGCGGCTCTCACTGAAGACCTGCGCGGGCACCTGTTGGCGGTGCTGTCGGAGGGGCTCAGCAACGCCTGTCGGCATGCCGGAGCCACCGCGATCGACGTCTCGGTCGACGTGGACCGGGGGCGTATCGCCCTGGTCATCGCCGACAACGGCCGGGGGTTCTCCGAAACGGTGCGGCGTAGCGGCCTGGAGAATCTGCGCCGTCGGGCCGAACTCTGCAAGGGCCGTTTCACGGTGAAGACGGTGCCGGGCGACGGAACCCGACTGCGCTGGTCAGCCCCGGTCGGTGAGGCTAGCGTGGGTGTTCGTCGCCGTGCTTCGTCACAAAAACCGCGGCCTGGGTCCGACGCTGAAAGTCCAGCTTCGACAGAAGCGACGACACGTAGTTCTTGACCGTCTTCTCGGCCAGAAACATGGTGCGGCCGATCTCGCGGTTGGTCAGGCCCTCGCCGATGAGGTCGAGCACCTTGCGTTCCTGGGCCGTGAGGGTGGCCAGGCGGGCGTCTTGCGGGTCGGCGAGGCCGGCGACGATCTGGGCCTTCACCTCCGGGTCGAACAACGACTCGCCGGCCGCGGCGCGACGGATCTTGTCGAGCAGGTCATCACTGCGGATTTCCTTGAGCACGTACCCGGCGGCCCCCGCCAGGATGGCGCCGCGCAGGGCATGCTCGTCGTCGTAGCTTGTGAGAATCAGGCACTGCTGGGCCGGGTCGAGCGAGCGCACGTCGCGGCACACTTCGATGCCGGTGCCGTCGGGCAGCCGGGCATCGAGAATGGCCACGTCGGGCCGCAGGGCCGGGATCATGCGGCCGGCCTCGACGGCGGAACCGGTGTCGCCGAGAATCTCGAAGCCCTCACCCTCGAGCAGCTCCCGCAGCCCGCGGCGCACGAGATCGTGGTCGTCGAGAATGAAGACGCGAATCGGGGTGACCCGGTCGGAGGCGGCGGATGTGACGACCATGACGTGTCCTTTCGTGGTACCGGTGTCGTGGGCCCGTCGGGTGGACTCGTTCAGGTACTGAACCATTGTGACTGCCGTCGCTCCCCAGCGGATAGGGCCGAAGGTCCGGTGACGGCCTCATTCTGAGTCGGTGCATTCCGCCCGGTGCCGAACGGGACTTCCGGCACTGGTTACGTGCGAACGCTTGCGCGAACATCAACACGGGGGTTCGATGTCGTCGAGTGCGGCGAGCAGGGTCACCCTCGCGCCCACACGATCCCCACCCAGTCGATTCATCCGCCCCACACGATCCGCCCAGACGATCCGCCCCAGACAATCCACACTCAGAGGATCCAGACACAGAAAAGGTGCCCACGATGACCAGTACCGCCACGGATGCCCCGCGGGGCGCCGCCGCCGCTCCGAAAACCGGCACCGGCCGTCTGATCGGGGCTCTCGTGGCCCTCGTGATCGGTTCGTTGCTGGCCTCCGCCGCGGTGTCCTTGCTCGTTGCCGGCGGCACCGCCGTCTGGGCGGCCGGTCAGGCCGGACCCGACGGGTACTTTCAGACGCCGGCCGTGACCGTCGACACCACGACCTACGCCCTGGTCTCTCCGCCGATCGATCTCAGCGGCGACCGCGGATCGAATGGTGGCGGCAACACCGACTGGGAGGGCCTGAGCAGCAATGGGTCGATGTCGTTCAATCTCGGCAGCGTGCGGCTGTCGGCGGAGTCCGCCGACGCTGGCACGCCGCTGTTCATCGGCGCGGCCCCGAGCGAGGAGGTGAGCGCCTACCTCGCCGATGTGTCGCACGCGGTCGTGACCCAGGCGAACCCCGCCCCGGCCGGCACCCGCCTCAGCGTGATCTCGGGAAGCTCGACGCCGACAGAGCCCGGCTCGGAAGATTTCTGGACCCTCTCCGCGACCGGAACGGGCGAACGAAACCTGGTCTGGAACCTGCGCGACCTGATGATAGAAGAATCGATTCCGATCGCCTCGAGCTACACCGTGGTGGTGATGAACGCGGATGCCAGCGCGGGCGTGAACGTGGACCTGCGCGGGGGAGCGCGCAGCGACCTGATCGCCCCGCTGGGTTGGGGCCTGCTGATCGGCGGTCTCGCCCTGCTGGTCGTGGCCGTGGTGTTGCTCGTGCTGGGCACGGTGCTGCTGGCACGCCGGCCGGCGCGGCGCCCCACCGCCGGGCCGGGTACGGTGACGGCCGACTCGGTGCGCCTGTGACGGAGCCCGAAGCGGCCGGTTAGGAGCGCACCAGGCGCGCGATGGCGGCAGAGGCCTCCTGGAGCTTGGCTTCGGCCTCGGCGCCACCGGTGGACACCGCGTCGCGCACGCAGTGATTGAGGTGGTCGTCGAGCAGGCCGAGCGCAACCGACTGCAGCGCGCTGGTCATCGCGGAGATCTGCGTGAGAATGTCGATGCAGTACTTCTGATCGCTGACCATGCCCTGCAGACCGCGGGCCTGTCCCTCGATGCGCCGCAGCCGCCTGAGGTAGGCGTCCTGGTTGGAGATGTACCCGTGGTGGGCGTGCGTGCCGGTCGGCTCGGCGGCGAGAGGCTCGGAACCCAGAGTTCCTGCACTGGTCGGCTCGGAACCGGTCGACTCGGAACTGGTCGGATCTGTGGCGGTCATGTCGCATCCGTTCTCATGGTGCTGCTTGGCGGGCAGTACCCCATGGGGGTATATAGTTATTGTATGTTACTCCACCTGGAGTGGCACAGGGCATCGGCACGTCGATGTTCCGCTGCCGAAGGGATGAACCGAATGTCGTTAGCACCAACCCTCACTACGTATGAAGTGACCGGCATGACGTGCGGCCACTGTGTGGGCGCCGTCACCGAAGAGATCAGCCTGATTGACGGGGCCGACGCGGTGTCAGTCGAACTCGTCGTCGGGGGAGAATCCCTGGTCACCGTGTCCAGTGCCGCGCCGCTGGACCGGGCGCTGATCGAGGCCGCCGTGACCGAAGCCGGCTATGAGCTGGTCACGGCACGCCCGTGACGATCGAGCAGGTTAGCCTCGCCATCGGCGGCATGACCTGCGCCTCGTGTGCGGCACGCATCGAGAAAAAGCTCAATCGCATGCCCGGTGTCGCGCCGAGCGTGAACTACTCCACCAAGAAGGCCAGCGTGTCGCTGCCGGCCGGAACCACGGTGCTCGATGCCATCGCCACCATCGAGGCCACCGGGTACACGGCGGCCACGCCGCCGCCACCACGCCGCGCGGTCGTCGAGTCCGGCTCAGCCGGCCCGGCACCGGCCGCCGACGCGGTCGATGCAACCGACTCGGCCGACCCGACCGCCGCGCTGTTGCACCGGCTGCGGGTGTCTGCCGCACTCGCGCTGCCGGTCGCCGTCTTGTCGATGGTCCCGGCGTTGCAGTTCGACAACTGGCAATGGCTGACCCTCACCCTCGCCGCGCCGGTCGCCATCTGGGGCGCCTGGCCGTTCCACCGGGCGGCGTTCGTGAACGCCCGGCACGGCGCCGCGACCATGGACACCCTCGTGAGCGTCGGCGTGCTGGCCGCCCTCGGCTGGTCGCTGTACGCCCTGTTCTTCGGCATGGCCGGCATGACCGGCATGACCATGAGTTTCGAATTCGTGGTCACCCCCGGCGCCGCATCCCATGAGATCTACCTCGAAGTCGCCGCCGCAGTCACCGTGTTTCTGCTGGCCGGTCGCTACGTGGAGGCACGTGCCAAACGCCGTTCGGGCGCAGCCCTGCGGGCGCTGCTCGAACTGGGCGCCACCGAGACGAGCCTGCTCGTGGACGGCGTGGAAACCCGCATCAGCACCGCGGCGCTGGTCGTCGGAGACGTCTTCGTGGTGCGTCCCGGCGAGAAGATCGCCACCGACGGCGTGGTCGTGGAGGGCGGCTCGGCCGTGGACCAGAGCATGCTCACCGGGGAATCGGTTCCCATTGAGGTGGTGGCCGGCGACGCCGTCGTGGGCGCCACCCTCAACTGCGGCGGCCGCCTCGTCGTGCGCGCCACCCGGGTGGGCGCCGACACCGAGCTGGCCCAGATCGGCCGCCTCGTGGAGCAGGCCCAGACCGGCAAGGCGCAGGTGCAGCGACTGGCTGACCGGGTCTCCGCGATCTTCGTGCCCATCGTGCTGCTGCTCTCGCTCGGCACCCTGGTCACCTGGCTGCTGATCGGCGGCGGCACCGAACTGGCGTTCACCGCCGCCGTGGCAACCCTGATCATCGCCTGCCCATGCGCCCTGGGGCTGGCCACCCCCACCGCCCTGCTGGTGGGAACCGGCCGCGGGGCCCAGCTGGGCATTCTCATCAAGGGCCCGCAGGTGCTCGAAGCCACCCGCCGCGTCGACACCATCGTGCTGGACAAGACCGGCACCGTGACGACCGGTCGCATGAGCGTGGTGAGCACCAGCACGGTCGGGCGCGCCGACGTCGACGAACTGATGCGACTGGCCGGCGCCGCGGAAAGCGGTTCGGAGCATCCGATCGCCGCCGCCATCACGGCGGCTGCTGCCGCTCGAGGCACTGTTCCCGCCGCCGAATCGTTCTCTTCAACCGCCGGGCTCGGCGTGCAGGCCCTCGTTGACGGGCACCTCGTGCTCGTGGGTCGAGGTCAGTGGATGACCGACACCTGGGGCATCGTACTTCCCACCGAGCTGCAGGCCAACGTCGACACCGGTGAAGGCCTCGGCCATACCGTGGTCCTGGTCGCCTGGGACGGCGTGGCGAAAGGCATGATCGCCGTGGCCGACACCGTGAAGGACTCCAGTGCGACCGCCGTGGCCGCCTTCACCCGGCTCGGGCTCAGCGTGATGCTGCTCACCGGCGACAACGAGCGCGCCGCGCGCGCCGTCGCCGCCTCGGTCGGCATCACCGATGTGCGCTCCGGCGTGCTGCCGGCCGGCAAAGCCGAGGTGGTGCGCGCCCTGCAGCACGACGGCCGCGTGGTGGCGATGGTCGGCGACGGTGTCAACGACGCCGTGGCGCTCGCCACGGCCGACCTCGGTATCGCGATGGGAACCGGCACCGACGTGGCCATGGAGGCCAGCGACCTCACCCTGGTGCGCAGCGACCTGCTCGCGGCAGCGGATGCCATCCGGCTGTCCCGGCGCACCCTCGCCACCATCAAGGCCAACCTGTTCTGGGCTTTCGCCTACAACGTGGCCGCGATTCCGCTGGCTATGCTGGGGTTGCTCAACCCGCTCATCGCCGGTGCCGCCATGGCGCTGAGCTCGGTGTTCGTGGTGACCAACAGCCTGCGGCTGCGCGGTTTTCGCGCCCTGCCCGCAGCCCGCTGAGCACCGGCGGCGAGATCGCCACGGTCGGCGCATCGAGACATCCGTATACCCCTCGGGTATACTTGAAACTGGAGGCACGGAATGAAGATTGTCATTGTGGGTGGGGTCGCCGGCGGTATGTCGGCGGCGACGAGAATGCGTCGACTTGACGAAACGGCCGAGATTGTGGTCTTCGAACGCGGTCACTATGTGTCGTTCGCGAACTGCGGGCTGCCGTACTACGTGGGTGGTGTCATCGAAGACCGCTCCGAGCTGCTGCTGCAGACCCCCGAGTCCCTCGGCGCCCGGTTCGGGCTCGATGTGCGCGTCGACACCGAGGTCGTCGATGTAGACCCCGCCGCCCACACCGTGCTGGTGCGCGATATGCACACCGGCGAGCAGAGCACCCACGGCTATGACCGGCTGATTCTGGCTGCCGGCGCCACGACGCGCGTCGCCCCGACCAGCGCAGCCGGTTATGGTCTGCCCACGCATACGCTGCGCACCGTCGACGACGTCGACCATATTCAGAGCGTTCTGTCGGCCGTGACCGGCTCAGCCTCGGCCGTGGTCATCGGCGGAGGGTTCATCGGCCTGGAGGCCGTCGACAACCTGGTGCGCCGCGGCGTGCACGTCACCCTGGTGCAGCTCGACGCTCAGGTTCTCGCCCCGCTCGACCCGGAGATGGCAGCCCCGGTGGCCACCCACCTGCGCGTCAACGGCGTCGACGTGCGGCTGAACACCACCGTGGTGGGCGGCGAGCTCGGCGCCGTGCGGCTCAGCGACGGATCCCTCGTGCCCGCCGACCTCGTGATCGATGCCATCGGGGTGCGCCCCGAGACGTCTCTGGCGGTGCGGGCCGGGCTGCGCATCGGCACCAGCGGCGGCATCTGGGTCGACGACTTTCAGCAGACCAGCGACCCCGACATCTTCGCCGTCGGCGACGGTGTGCAGAAAACGGATGCCGTGACCGGCGACGGAACGCTCGTCACCATGGCCGGCCTCGCGAACCGGCACGGTCGCGCCGCGGCCGACAGCATCGCCGGTCGTCCGGACACCGCCGAACCCGCGGTGGGCACGGGAATCGTGGCGGTCTTCGACCTCACCGTGGCCCTGGTGGGGTGGAACGAGCAGCGCCTCGTCGCGGCCGGGCGGGCACACCGAATCGTGCACACGCATCCGTCGTCGCATGCCGGTTATTTTCCCGCCGCCCAGTCCATGCCCATGAAACTGCTCATCGACCCCGACACCGACGCCATTCTGGGCGCCCAGATCGTGGGCGGCGACGGGGTGGACAAGCGCATCGACGTGATCGCCACGGCCATGGCCGGGGGTCTGGGAGCCGCCGCCCTGAGCCGGCTCGAGCTGGCCTACGCGCCGCAGTACTCCTCGGCCAAAGACCCCGTCAACCAGCTCGGTTACGTGGCCGACAACCTGCTGCACGGCAGCTCCCGGTCGGTGCAGTGGCACGAGCTGGACGCGGCCCTCGACGCTGGGGCGGTGCTCATCGACGTGCGCACGCCGGGTGAGTTCGTGGCCGGCCGGCTACCGCGCGCGATCAACCTGCAGCTCGATGAGCTGCGCGCACGGCACCACGAGCTGGCGGATGCTCCCCTGATCGTGCACTGCCAGGTGGGCCAGCGCGGCCACACCGCCGCGCGGCTGCTCACCCAGCTGGGGCATGACGTGCGCAACCTCGACGGCGGCTACCGAACCTGGATCGCCGGCACCTCCACCCTGACGGCGGAGAAGGTGCCCGCATGAGCGACATCACCGTTGCCGACCTCGCAGCCCTCGGCGACACCGCCCTGATTCTGGACATTCGCGAAGACGACGAGTTCGCTGTCGTGCGTGTTCCCGGGGTGCTGCACATTCCCATGAGCGAGCTGCTGCGACGGCTGCCCGAGGTTCCCACACAGGTGCCGGTGCATGTGATCTGCGCCGTGGGCGGGCGCAGCGCACAGGTCGCCGAATACCTGCACGGCACCGGCATGAACGCCGTGAACGTTCTCGGCGGCACCGTAGCGTGGGAGCGGGCCGGCTTCGCGGTGGAGAGTGGCGCCGTGTGACCGGGCCGGGCCTGGCCGGGACCCACGTTCCGGGCACGCGGGTATTATGTGAGAACAACGACAAGGGATGGACCGAGTGAGTACCGATCTGAACGTGGCGGCACCGGTGGGCGCCAGTGCGTCGACGCAGGGCGCCGAGCAGAAGAAAATCCTCAACCGCCTCAAGCGCGCGCAGGGCCAGCTCAACGCGGTCATCACCGCCGTCGAAAACGGCGGCAATTGCAAAGACGTCGTCACTCAGCTCGCCGCGGTGTCGAGTGCACTGGACCGTGCCGGTTTCGTGATTGTGTCGACCGCCATGCGCGAGTGC
>JAWOHA010000122.1:0-5545 GCA_046496385.1 Cryobacterium sp.
CATGTCCCGGGTGGCACTGCTCGACAACTCGGTGATGTTCTTCGCGCTGCTCGGCTTCGGCGCGGTGCTGCTGGACCGGTCATGGCACGAACGCCGCCTCACCGCCCGGCTGGCCGCGCGTCGTGACTCCGGGCTCGTGCCCGGCTGGGGTCCTGCCCTCTGGTGGCGGCCGTGGCTGCTCGCCGCCGGCCTGGCCTTCGGCCTGGCCAGCTCGGTGAAGTGGTCGGGCCTGTACTTTCTGGCCGCCTTCGGCCTGTACGTGGTCGTGGTCGACGCTCTCGCCAGACGCCGGGAGGGTGTGCCGTTCTGGTTCAGCGGCGCCGTGCTCAAGCAGGCTCCGGTGAGCTTCGTGCTGCTCGTGCCGATCGCCCTGATCGCCTACGTCGCCTCGTGGTGGGGCTGGTTTTCCACGCGCGGCGGCTACTACCGGGACTGGGCCGAGGGCGTCGGTGCGGCGTGGACCGGCGCGCTGGAGTGGGTGCCGCTGAGCCTGCAGAGTTTCTGGCACTACCAGGTCGCGGCCTACTCCTACCATGTGGGCCTGAGCACGCCGCATCCGTACCAGGCGAACCCGCTCACCTGGCTGTTCATGATCCGCCCGACCAGCATGTTCTACGAGGGGTCCAGCCGGGGTGAGAACGGATGCGGTTTCGACACCTGTTCGGCGGCGATCACGTCGATCGGCAACCCGCTCATCTGGTGGGCGGCCACCGCGGCGCTGTTCTACCTGGTCTACCGGCTGGCCCGCTACCGGGAGTGGCGCGTGGGGCTGATCCTCACGGGCCTGGCCGCCGGTTACCTGCCGTGGCTGATGTACCCGAATCGCACGGTTTTCCAGTTCTACACCATCGCCTTCGAGCCCTATCTGATACTCGGCCTCACGCTGGTGATCGGCTTGATTCTGAACCACCCCGCCGTGCGCCGGGCACCGCCGGGAACGCTCGACGTGCCAGCATCGGGCCTGGGCCGCAGCGGAATCATCGTGGTCGCCGTCTTCCTCGCCGTGGTCACTCTGCTCAGTGTCTTCTTCTACCCCCTGTGGACCGGGGCCCAGACTTCATTCCAGTTCTGGCAAACACACATCTGGCTGGAAAGTTGGCGCTGATTTGCCCTCCGTTCGGGGCCGATACATTCCCGTTTGGGCATATAGCGACTGGGAATGCGTTGTGAAAACCACCTCATCCGGGCGCTCGAAAACATAGACTCGGGACATCTGCTTCACGAGTATCCGCTCACGCACCGACTGGGAAGTCCCCCCGAAACATTAAGGCCATATGTCGGAAGTAATCGCCGCACCCACGGTCCGTATCATCAGGACCCGGCCGGGTGGAGACTCAAAAAATCCTGCCAGCGAGTATTCTTCCCTGCTGCACACGGTGCGCAACCTGGGGCTGCTCAAACGGGCCACCGGTTACTACTGGGTGGTCTTCTCGATTCTGGTCACCGCGTTCCTCGGTGCCGCGGCCGGCTTCGTGCTGCTCGGCGACTCCTGGTTCCAGCTTCTGATCGCGGCGGCGCTCGGCATCATCTTCACCCAGTTCGCCTTTCTGGCCCACGAGGCCTCGCACCGCGCCGTGTTCACGTCGGGCCCGACCAACGACCGGGCCGGCCGCATTCTGGCCAACCTGTTCGTGGGCATCAGCTACGCCTGGTGGATGACCAAGCACAGCCGCCACCACGCCAACCCGAACGTGATCGGCAAAGATCCCGACATCGAGCCCGACTTCATCGTGTTCCGCGAAGAAGACGCCGCCAAGGTCAGCCGCCTCGGCGCGATCATCACCCGCAAGCAGGGCTACGCGTTCTTCCCGCTGCTGATGTTCGAAGGCTTCAACCTTCACGTTCAGGGCTTCAAGACCGTCTTCGGCAAGGGCAAGGTCGACAAGCGCGGCACCGAAATCGCCATGCTCACCAGCCGCATCGTGCTCTATGTCGCCGTGATCTTCGCCTTCCTGCCGCTCGGCATGGCCTTCGCCTTCATCGGCGTGCAGCTGGCCGTGTTCGGCGTGTACATGGGAGCGTCCTTCGCCCCGAACCACAAGGGCATGCCACAGCTTCCCGCCGACAGCCGGGTGGACTTTCTGCGCCGCCAGGTGCTCACCTCCCGCAACATCAAGGGCGGCCTAGCCATGGACACCTTCATGGGTGGCCTGAACTACCAGATCGAGCACCACCTGTTTCCCAACATGGCGCGACCGCACCTCAAGAAGGCCCGCGAGATCGCCAAGGAATACTGCGACTCGAACGACATCAACTACACCGAGACGGGCTTGTTCCAGAGCTACGGCATCGTCATCGAATACCTCAACCGGGTCGGCCTCGGCGCCCGCGACCCGTTCGACTGCCCGGTGCGCGGCCAGTACCGCCGCACCTGATCCACCCGTACGACCCGTACGACCCGTACGACCCCGTGCCCGGAGCACGACGGCACCGCCTCGGCGGCGCCCGTCAGGCCCCGGGCACTGTCGTGTGCCGGGGAGGTGTCGTGTGCTGGGGAGGTGTCGTGCGCTTAGGCTGACACCTATGTGGATACCGGGGGCGCTGACCGCCGCCGCGGCCGCCCTGCTGGCCTGGGGCCTGCACCTGCTCGCGCCGGCCGTACCCCTGCTCACCATCGCCGTGGTGCTCGGCGTCATCGTGGGCCAGCTGCCCGCCGCCCGGCCCGCTCTCGCCGGGCGTCTGAAGCCCGGTATCTCGCTGGCGTCGAAGAGTTTCATGCGCGTCGGCATCGTTCTGCTCGGGCTCAGCCTGAGCCTGGTCGACATCATCGGGCTCGGCTGGGTCACCATCGGCAGCACGGTCGCCATCGTGCTGCTCACCTTCGTGGGCACCCTGGGCCTGGGCCGCTGGTTCGGTCTGCCCGGGCACCAGCCGCTGCTCATCGCCACCGGTTTCTCGGTCTGCGGGGCGTCGGCCATCGGTGCCGTGAGCGGTGTGGTGCGCGCCCGGGACTCTGACACGGCCACCCCCGTGGCGTTGGTGACCCTGTTCGGCACCCTCGCCATGGTCGTGTTGCCGCTGCTGTGGCATCCGCTGGGCCTGAACAGCATGCAATTCGGGCATTGGGTGGGCGCCGGCGTGCACGATGTGGGCCAGGTCGTCGCGACCGCGCAGATCGCCGGGCCGGCCGCCCTCGCCGTGGCCGTTGTCGTCAAACTCACCCGGGTGCTCCTGCTCGCGCCGCTGGTGGCCGGCGTCTCGCTGCACGAACGACGCCGCTCACTCACCGGCGGGGCGCCGCGACAGCGCACACCGCTGGTTCCCGGGTTCGTGGCCGGTTTCATCGCCCTGGTTCTGGCGCGCACCCTGCTGCCCGTTCCCGCCGCGGTTCTCGACACCGCCGCCACCGTGCAGACCGGCCTGCTCGCGATGGCCCTGTTCGCGCTCGGGTCGAACGTGCGATTCGCCGTGCTGCTGCGTACCGGCGGGCGGGCGCTGCTGGTGGGGCTGCTCTCCTGGGCGCTGATCGCCGTTCTCGCCTTCGGCGCGGTGCAGTTGTCCTGACAGCGACCCGCCGGGCATGTCGCCCGGTTACGCGCCGGGCCGTCCTGCGGCGTCGCGGCGGCTAACGTGTGGGTATGGCAGATCGCGAGTACGGCTTCTCAACCCGCGCAATTCACGCGGGCAACATCCCCGATGCGGTAACCGGCGCGCGCGCCCTGCCCATCTATCAGAGCACGGCGTTCGTCTTCGACGACACTTCGGATGCCGCCGCCCGCTTCGCGCTGCAGAAGTACGGCAACGTGTACTCCCGACTCTCGAACCCCACCGTGGCGGCCTTCGAGGAACGCGTCGCAAGCCTCGAAGGCGGCCTCGGTGCCGTCGCCACCGCGAGCGGGCTCTCCGCGCAGTACATCACCTTCGCCAGCCTCGTCGGCGCCGGCGACCACATCGTCTCCAGCGCTGCGCTGTACGGCGGGTCGATCACCCAGCTCGACGTGACGCTGCGCCGCTTCGGGGTGGAGACCACCTTCGTCAAAAGCACCGACCCGGCCGACTACGCCGCGGCGATCACCCCGAAGACCAAACTGATCTTCGCCGAGACCGTCGCCAACCCGTCGGGCGAGATCGCCGACATCGAGGGCCTCGCCGCCGTGGCCCATGCCGCCGGAATCCCGCTGATCATCGACTCCACCATCGCCACGCCGTACCTGATCCGCCCCATCGAATGGGGCGCCGACATCGTGATCCACTCCGCCACCAAGTTCCTCGGCGGGCACGGCACCACCATGGGCGGTGTCGTCGTGGAGAGCGGCCGGTTCAACTGGAACAGCGACACCTTCCCGCTCTTCGGCGAGCCGGTGCCCAGCTACGGCGGACTGGAATGGGCCGGCAACTTCGGTGAATACGCCTTTCTCACCCGGCTGCGCGCCGAACAGCTGCGCGACATCGGGCCGGCTCTCGCGCCGCACTCGGCATTTCTGCTCGCGCAGGGTGTGGAGACCCTGCCGTACCGCATGCGCGCCCACGTGGCCAACGCCCGCGTCGTGGCGGAGTGGTTGGAAGCCGATCCCCGCGTGGACTTCGTCAACTGGGCGGGGCTGCCCAGCCACCCGCACTATGAGCGCGGGCTCAAGTACCTGCCCGAAGGCCCCGGTTCGGTGTTCAGCTTCGGCGTGAAAGGCGGCCGCGACGCCGGCCGCACGTTCATCGAGTCCGTCGACCTGGCCAGTCACCTCGCCAACATCGGCGACGCCAAGACCCTCGTGATTCACCCTGCCTCCACCACTCACGCCCAGCTGACCGACCAGCAGCTCCTCGACGCCGGGGTGCTGCCGGGCCTGGTACGTCTGAGCGTGGGCATTGAAGACGTCGCAGACATCATCTACGACCTCGACCAGGCCCTCACCCAGGCCACCGCGGTTCTGAGCACGACAGGAGCTGCCGTATGAGCATCGCAGTGGCCGATACGGCCGTCACCACGTCGACCGAGACCGTGCAACTGATCAACGGGCTCAGCTGCTCCGTTCCGGCCGATTCCCCGCTGGCCCGGCTGCTCAAGAGCCAGCGCACCTGGACCGGACCAGACGCCAAGGCCCGGCTCAAGATTCTGCGCGGGGCGAAGTCCATCGCCATCGTCGGGGCGTCGGCGAACCCGGCACGGTCCAGCTACTTCGTGGGTACCTATCTGCAGCAGTCGAGCGACTACCGGGTGTACTTCGTCAACCCCAACGCCGACACGATTCTGGGCCAGAAGGCGTACCCCGATCTGGCGTCGCTGCCCGAGGTTCCCGACATCGTGGACGTGTTCCGCCGGGCCAGCGACATTCCGTCTGTGGTGGAAGACGTTCTGGCGATCGGTGCGAGCACCATGTGGATTCAGCTCGGTATCTGGAACCCCGAGGCCGCCGAGTACGCGGAGTCGAAGGGGCTCACCGTGGTCATGGACCGCTGCGTCAAAATCGAGCACGCCCGCTTTCACGGCGGGCTGCACCTGCTCGGCTTCGACACCGGCCAGATCACCGCGCGCAAAACAATCCGGTAGCCGGCTCCGGCTCTGAGAATCGGCCTACGGGGTCTCGATCGCTCCTTCGTCGCGCCTCGA
>JAWOHA010000272.1:0-10864 GCA_046496385.1 Cryobacterium sp.
AGGTGCGGCATCTTGGCGAGGTTGGCGATGACGAAACCGCCGCCGACGTCTTTGCCCACGCCGATGGTCATCGGGTGGGTGCTCTTGCTGGCCGTGCTGGAACGCAAGACGTCGCCGAGGGTGACGATTTCGCGGTCGGTGTTGGGGATTTCGATGCCGATGGCGCTCTTGCCCGGAATGGGCGAGAGGATGCGCACTTCGTTGGAGGCGACGGCATAGGAGAGGTTGCGGCTGAGCGCGGTGACGCGTTCGACTTTCACTCCCGGGCCGAGTTCAATCTCATACTGCGTGACCGTGGGGCCGCGGGAGAATCCGGTGACCTTGGCGTCGACCGAGAATTGCCGCAAGACCTCGGTGATGGATTTGACCACCTCGTCATTGGCTGCGGAGCGCGCCTTGGCCGGCGGGCCGGCGGTGAGGGTGGAGGCGGCCGGAACCGTGTACAGCGCGTTGGGTTCGGCGGCGAGCGGGGGCAGGTCGGAGTCGTCGCCGGCGGCACCGGCGGCCGGCTTGTCGACGACCGGTGCCAGCGGTGCGGCAGCGGGCGGCACAGCGGCACCCAGCCCGGTGAGCACTGCGGTTTCCCCGGCGGGGTCATCGGAACGCAGCCCGGTGGAGCCCCGGTGCAGGTCGGTGTCACCGCTGAGACTCTGAACGGCCTGTTCAGCGCGCTGCAGGTCCTGCAGCACCTCCGTGCCGTAATGGTCCTGACTGGCGGGAGCGCGGGCGATGGGGCCGGGTCGGGTGGAGACAGGGCCGGTTGCGTCCGCTTCGGGTTCGAGTGCCGAGTCGAAGCTGCCGGCCCGGTCGCCCTGCAGCAGGTCGCGCATCGGGTCGGGGCCGGCGGCGCCGGCAGCCGGGTCTTCCTCCCGGGTGCTGGCATTGCGCCGCCACCAGGGCAGCGTGCTGGGGTCACCGTCGATGCCGTCCAGTTCGACCTGCACGGCCTTCTCGCGGGCTTCGATCTGGGCGTCTTTCTTGGCCGCGCGTTCCTCGTCGTCGAGCAGCGGCGCGCCGAAGAGCCAGGAGTACAGCTCACGCAGGCGGCTGCCGAGGCGGTTCGGCGGTGTCTTGGTGATGATGAACAGGCTCAGCACCAGCAGCACGATCACGACGCTGGCGGCGCCGACGGGAGTGAGGAGCAGAATCAGCGGGGCAGCGATCATCCAGCCGATCACACCGCCGGACAGAGCGAGCACGGCCATGCCCTCGCTGGGCTCGGGGCGCACTCCGAAGATGTGGCAGAGTCCCGAGACGGTCACCAAGAGCAGGGTCAGGCCGATGCCGATACGGCCGTTGTCGTGGATGGAGCTGGGTTTGCGGAACAGCCAGATCGCGAAGACCAGCATGATCACCGGCAAGGCGAACGCGACTCGGCCGAAGAGCCCGCCGAACGTGTACGCGTCGAGGTTCTGCGCGACGGTGTTGTTGATCAGGAACCATTCCACGATCGCACCGGCGACGGCCAGCAGCACGAGAAAAAACGGCAAGCCGTCGCGGCGTTCCTCTTTGTGCAGTTCCTCCGGGGAGAGGGCGCGTGCGGCTCCCCCGCAGACATGGGCGAGAGCCATCCAGATGCGCACGAACAGGTTCGGGGCCGGGTCGGTCGCGGTGAACCGCACGGTCTTCTGCGCGTCCGACGTGCGGGCACCGGTCTTCTTGGCTTCACGGGCGGCGGCGGCCTGCTGCTGGCGGGCGGCTTTCTGGGCATCCGTTCGAGGTACGGACTTGCGCGCCGGCGTGCCGCCCGCGGGTGTGCGGCCGGCACGCCCAGTGGATTTTGTGCTCATAGCCATGGAGTAACGCTATCAACCGGCACCGACATTGCCCGGGATCCCACGCCCGGGATCCCCCACCCGGTTGAAGAACGGATGGTGACGATCCGGTGGAGTCCCCCACGACGACACCCCGCGAGGTCAGGCGACGCGCAGGTCTATCTCGCCGGGCCGGCCGGACTCGGCACCGAAGACGAGGTATCGGTTGGCGATCTTGTCGCTGAAGAAACGGTCGTGGCTGACCACGACCACGGCGCCCGGAAAATGCAGCAGGGCGCGTTCCATCACCTGGGTGCTCGACATGTCGAGGTGGTTGGTGGGCTCATCGAGCAGCAGCACCGATGCCCCCGACAGCAGGCACTGGGCCATAGCCACGCGGGCGCGCTGCCCACCGGAGAGGTTGCCGATCTTCTGCTTCAGGTCTGCGTCAGAGAACTGGAACATCGCCAGGAACCGGTTCACCGATTTGCGTGTCGCGGTGAGCGCGAGGCTGCCCGGCATGGCGTTCACGGCGTGACTGACGGTGTCGGCTTCGTCGAGTGAGGCCAGCACCTGGTTGTACGAGACCATGCCGGCGCCCTTGGCCCAGTCGACCTCGCCGGTGTCGGCGTGGTCTTCGCCGGACAGCACTCGCAGCAGCGTGGTCTTGCCGCTGCCGTTGGCCCCGAGTACGACCAGACGGTTACCCCGTCGAATCTCAAAGCTCAGATCGGTGAAGAGCACTTTGTCTCCGAAAGACTTGCCGAGCCCCTCCACCCGGCAGAGCACGTCCTTGACGTGCAGGTTGCCGTAGATCTCGGTGATGATCTTGTCGACGGGGCGCGGCGTGCGGGATTTTTTGATGTGCGCAAGCTGATTGCCGAGGGTGCGGCTGGCTGCCTTGACCGCTTCGCGCCGGTCGGCGATGCCTTCCTCCTCGAAGGCCAGCAGCTCCGACTCGTGCACGAACTGCTGCTCGAGGGTTTTCAAACGGAACTGTTTCTGAACGACGTACTCGCCGAAATTGCCCGGATACTCGTGCAGGTGGTAATTCTCGACCTCGATGATGCGGGTGACCACGGCATCGAGGAACTTACGGTCGTGCGAAACCACAATGGCGGCACCCGTGAAACTCCGGAACCAGCCTTCCAGCCATTCCACCCCGGCAACGTCGAGAAAGTTGGTGGGCTCGTCCAACAGCAGCACATCGGGGCGTTCCAGCAGAATCTTGGCCAAGGCGGCCCGGTTGCGCCAGCCCCCGGAGAGTTCGTCGATGGCGCACACCCGGTGCTCCTCGGTGAAGCCCAGCGTGGTCAGCGCGGTGTCGATGCGCCGGTGATAGTCCCAACCGTCCAGACGGTCCATCTCTTCGAACAGTTCACCCTGCCGCAGGATCAGCCGGTCCAACTCGGGGCTGCCCGACGGGTCGGCGGCGATGGCGTCGTCGATGGCCGCCAGTTCGCCCTCGATCGCCTTGATCTCACCGAACAGGCCGTTAAGAACCTCGATGATGGTCGAGGCGCCGTTGAGTTCGGAGAACTGCGAGAAATAGCCCATCCGAAGCCCCGGATCGAGGGTGACCGTGCCGGTGTCCGGCGTCACCTGGCCGAGCACCAGCTTGAGGATCGTGGTCTTGCCGGAACCGTTTCGGCCGATCATGCCGACCCGGTCGCCGGTTTCGAGCCGGAAAAAAGTCTCCCGCAGAATCTGCGAGTTCTCGAATCGGACGTTGACGTCGTGCAGCCGAATCAGGCTCATGGTGCTGGTCTTTCGCGGGGCAGAGTGACGGACGGTTAGCGGGTGGTGCCGGCGACCTTGGGCAGCGATCCGCCTGCAGCCGCATTGCGGTCGGGTCGAAAGTTGCTGAAGTCCACACCGGGGATGTTGCGCACTCGATCGATCTCGTTCTCGATCTGGGCGGCTTCGGATTCTTCGGGCCCGACCAGGGGCAAGCGCACGCGCGGGCTGCCGATGCGGCGCAGGCCGTGCAGAATGTACTTCACCGCGACGGTGCCGGGCACATGTGTCATGACAGCGCGCACGAGCGGTTCGATCTGCTGGTGCGCGATCGTGGCGGTGGCCAGATCACCGGCGTTCACGGCGTCGATCATGTGCCGGTACGGCGTGGCCGTGATATTGCCGGTGACGCCGATGAGACCGGTCGCGCCGATCGACAGGTGCGGCAGCACGTTGGCGTCGTCTCCGGAGAAGTACATCAGGTCGGTCTCGTTGAGCACCCGGCTGACCTGGGCGAAGTCGCCCTTGGCGTCTTTCACGGCGAGAATGTTCGGGTGCTTGGCGGCGCGCAGGATGGTCTCGTAGCCAATGGCCACACCGGTGCGTCCGGGGATGTCGTACAGGATGACGGGAAGGTCGGTGGCGTCGGCAATCATGCGGAAGTGCGTGAGGATGCCGGCCTGGGTGGGCTTGTTGTAGTACGGCGTGACGATCATATTTCCGTCGGCGCCGGCCTTTTCACTCTGCCGGGCCAGCTGCATGGCATGGGCGGTCTCGTTGGATCCTCCCCCGGTGAGGATCTTGGCACGACCGTTGGCGACGGACTTGCCGACCTCGACGAGGCGGATCTTCTCCGGGTCGGTCAGTGTGGACGTCTCCCCGGTGGTGCCGGTGACCACGATGCCGTCCGCACCGGCGTTGATGACGTCGTCAATGTGCTTTTCCACTCCGGGCCAGTCCACCTCGCCATCAAAGGTAAACGGCGTGACCAGCGCAACCAGCACCTGGCCAAAGGGATTCGTAGGAGTAGACACGCTCTCAGGTTATCTCTTCGCACGCCCGCCGCGCCGCTCCGCCCGGCCCGCACGGTGCGACGACCGCCCTGTGGGGCGACGCCCACGTTGTCCTGTCATGCTGCGTCACAGGTTTCGGCGGTCGCGTGGGCCCGGGTAACGTGATGATATGACGAATCTGGCCGCACTCGCCTTGATCGCCGGCCTGATCGTCGTGGCGACCGCTCTCGGCCTGCTGTGGCGTGGCCGGCAGGGTGCAATCACCACCGAGCGGGGTGCCTCGGTCAGGGCCATGGAGCTCTCGCCCGCGGCCGCATTCGGCTCCGCGGCCACGCTCGTGCAGTTCTCGACCGAATTCTGTGCACGCTGCCCGGCCACTCGGCGGCTGCTGGGCGCCCTCGCGCAATCGCACCCCGGCGTGTCCCACATAGACGTGGACCTGACGCACCGGCCGGATCTTGCCCGTCGCTTTCAGGTCATGCAGACGCCGACCACCCTGGTCCTCGACCGCGATGGCCGAGTCCGCGCCCGCATCGGCGGCGCCCCGAAACGAGCCGACGTCGCCGAGCATCTTGCCCGACTGACCGGCACGGATCCCGCCGCACCCGCACCCTCCACCACCCGCACCAACACTCCCTGAGGATCCCCCATGCCCACTCCCGCTCTGATCGACCCGCGCGGCCCGCGCTTCGGTGCCGGCATCACGTCCGTACTGCTTCTTTCGGTGATCTATCTCAGCCTCACCGGGGCTTCTACTGCTGCGCTCGTGATGCTCGGCGCCCTCTCAGCCCTGTTCGCGTGGGGCACGGTCGCCGGCGTCGGGCGGCACCCCTACGCCGCGCTGTTCAAAGTTCTGGTTCGGCCGTTCCTGACGGCACCGCGCGAGCTGGAAAGCGCCGAGGCGCCCACGTTCGCGCAGGGAGTCGGGCTCGCCGTCACCCTGGCCGGGGTGATTTTAGGCCTGATGGGCTTCTCCGCTGCGGTGGTCGTAGCGGCGGCCGCCGCCTTCGTGGCCGCGTTTCTGAATGCCGTCTTCGACTACTGCCTCGGCTGCCAGCTCTACCTGCTGCTGGTGCGTGGAGGCTACATCGCGCCCCCGGCCACGACCTCCTGACCCCGGACCCGGCATCCCCTCAGATCACGGCGGATGCAGCTGCCGATCAGGGTTTTCCCAGACTTGTGCCGTTTAGCCGTCGCATCGGGCCGATAGGGTGGAGGTCCACAACAGGAGGTAACACCATGGCACTCACCAGCGAAGCGACAACGGTCTGGACCGGCGACCTTCCGACGGGCAACGGCACCGTCACCCTCGATTCTTCCCATGCGGCAGAGTTCGCAGTGGACTGGAAGGCTCGCGCCGAAGGAACCGCGAACACGACCAACCCCGAAGAGCTTCTCGGTGCGGCCCACGCCGCATGCTTCTCGATGGCCCTGGCCAACGCCCTCGGCACCGCCGGGCACACTCCGACGACGATCCAGACCACCGCCGCCGTGACGTTCTCGGCCGGAACCGGCGTTGTGGGCAGCCACCTGCTCGTCAGCGCGACGATTCCCGGCATCACCGAGGCCGAGTTCGTGGCTTTCGCCGACGACGCCAAGGCCAACTGCCCGATCAGCAAGGCCCTCGCGGGGATCCCGATCACCATTGAGGCTGAACTCGCGTAAGCGGGGAACGCATGAGAATTCTGATCGCGGGCGCGTCCGGCCTGATTGGCACGGAACTCTCCCGTCAGCTCGGGGCGGGCGGCCACGTAGCCGTTCGTCTCGTGCGGCGGCAGCCAGTGGGTGCGAACGAGTTTCGCTGGGATCCGGCGGCCCTCGCCCTGGACCCGGCCGTCCTGGACGGCATCGACGCCATCGTGAACCTGTCGGGAGCCTCACTGGCCCGACTGCCGTGGACAGCGGGGTATCGCAAAGAAATTCTGCAATCCCGGGTGCAGGCCACGCGTACGATCACTGATGCGCTGCGGCGACACCAGACAGAGCGGCCCGGGCCGACGCCGGCCGTGCTGCTCAACGGCTCGGCCGTGGGCATCTACGGCGACCGTCCCGGCGAAGCACTCACCGAGGATTCCGCCCCCGGCCATGACTTTCTGGCCGGAGTGGTCGCCGCCTGGGAACGTGAAGCGCTGCTCGCGCCTGAACCCACCCGGGTGGTCCTGCTGCGCACCGGTCTGGTGCTGGCCGTCGAGGGCGCGCTGAAGCCGGTGTTGCCGCTGACGCGCTTGGGCTTGTCCGGACCCTTGGGCGGCGGGACACAGCACTGGCCGTGGATCAGCCTGCATGATGAAGCGGCCGCGATCGTGCACCTGCTCACGTCAAGCCTGAGCGGCGCAGTCAACCTGGTCGGGCCGCAGCCGGCGACCTCGACCGACGTGCTGCAGGGTCTGGCCGCGGCCCTGAAACGCCCGTTCAAGCTGCCGGTACCCGCCGGTGTGCTCACCCTGCTGCTTCAGGACGCGGCTCGCCAGCTGCTTCTGGCCGACCAGCGGGTGCTCTCAACCCGGTTGCAGCAGGACGGTTTCACGTTCACGCACCAGACGCCCACCGAAGCGATCGGCTGGATGCTCCGCCAGGGGTAGTGCTTGGAACGCCCGTGCGCTACTTCGGCGGGCGTTCCAACACGATGGCGGTGCGGATGGCGCTGCGGGCACGTTTTCGGTCTCCGGAGGCATCGTAGGCCAGGCCGAGCCGCAGCCAGGCGCGCCAGTCCCGGGGGGCCTCATCGACTTCGGCGCGGTAGCGCGGGAATTCCGCGTCGGCCTCGTTCCGGTTGGGCCGCCCACTCGGGCGTAGGGTCAACTCCTCCACGGGCAGCCGGCCCTGCTCGTCGAGCATTTTGACGAGCCGTTCCGATCGAAATCCGAAGGTGATCTCCCGGACCAAGGCCCAGAACCCGATGATCGGCAGCACAATCAGTGCAATGCCGATGGCCACGCCGACCGGTTCCCCGCTCTGCGCGAAGAGCACCGCCCGCCAGCCCATCAAGACCAGGTAGAACACCAGCAGCACCGACATGAACACGACCGCGATGCGGCCCTTCACCGGGGCACCACCGGAGCGGTCGACGCCGTGATGCCCAAGTCCACGATCTGGTCCAAGCCCACGGTGACACCCCGTGCTGTGCGGGTCGCGTCGAGGGCGAGCAGGATGCCCCGCTCGTAGGACTGTGCGGACAGGGTGTTGTGGCTGATGTTCAGGGTCTCCCCCGGACCACCCAGATACACGTCCTGACGGGCGAGCACGCCGGCCAGCCGCAGGCTGTGCACCGGAACGCTCGAGACCTGCTGGCCGCGGGCGCGCTGGTCGGTGTGCGGCGCTGATACCGGACCCAGCTCCGCGCGGGAACGCCCGATCAGCTCCGCGGTGCGCACCGCGGTGCCCGACGGCGAGTCGATTTTCTTGGGCTGGTGCGCCTCGACGATTTCAATGGATTCGTAGAACCGGGCGGCCGCGGCCGCGAATGCGGTGGCGAGCGCAGAACCGATGGAAAAGTTCGGGATGATGACCACCCCGGTGTCGTCGCGGCCGGCGAGTCGGTGCTCCAGGCGAGAGATGCGGTCTTCGGACCAGCCGGAGGTGCCGACGAGCACGCGCAGGCCGTTGTTCACGGCGAAGTCCACCACGCTCTGGCTGACGCCCGGCCGAGTGACGTCGATCGCCACATCGGCCCCGATCATCTCGGACAGGTCGCTCGAGGAACCGAGGCAGGCCACCAGTTCATAGTCCGGCGACTGCTCGACGATGTCCTGCATCAGCAGCCCCATCGTGCCCGTCGCGCCGATAATGGCCACCCGTGTTGTCATGACTCCAATCTATCAAGCCCGACTCCCCGCCGTGCGGCACGGCCTAGCCTTGGGGCATGCCCCACTTCAGTGCCGTTTGCGTGACGGATGCCCCCGCCCGAGCGCTGCTCACCGCCTACTTCGCCGAGCGGGCCGATTCTTTTCCGGCCGCGCAGGGCCGTTATCGGCCCGCGTTCCCGGTTTCTTCGCAGTTCGCACCGCCCGAGGGAGTTTTTCTGCTGCTGCAGGGCGTGGCCGGGGATGAGTTTCTGGGCTGCGGCGGGATACGTCACCTGCCGGGGCCGGGCGAGACGGCCGGGCGCTACGAACTCAAGCACCTCTGGCTGCACCCGTCGGCGCGAGGACGCGGCTGGGGTCGACTGTTGTTGGCCGAGCTGGAAGCACGTGCCGTGGGCCTGGGGGCCACCGAACTCGTGCTCGACACCAACGCGAGCCTCACCGCCGCCGGCGCGCTGTACGTCAGCGCCGGCTACGTTCCCACCGAGCCCTACAACGACAATCCCAACGCCACCACCTGGCTGCACAAGGCGCTCTGAAACCGGCACAGTCAGCCGGGAACCAGCCGCCGGCAGCACAGCAGCAGTCCGGGGCAGTCCGGGGGCAGTTCGGGGGTGCAGTAGGGGGAGGTTAGAACATCAACGGTTCGGGCAGCCCGGTGCGCAGCTCCACCGGCAGGTGACCCAGGTCGTTGTGGGTGACCAGGGTCCAGGGCCGGCCGGGCTTCTGCTGGAGCACCGTGAGGCCGCAATGGGCTTGGTTGATACCCACCCAGCGCCAGTCAGGAGCGCCGAGGACCTCACGCACGAACCAGGCTATGACGAAGTTGTGGGTGATGATCAGGTCGTGGCGCTGGCTTCGGCGGGGCTGCAGATACTCGGCGACGGCGTCTTCCATTTGCGCCCGGCCGGCGTCGATTTCTTCATCGGTCACCGAACCGAAAAACGGGTCGTAGGCCGACGGCGTCTCCGGGGCCCTGCCCGAGGGGATGCAGTCAAAAAGCAGCGGAGAGGACTGCCATTCCAATGCCGGGAGTCGGTCGGACATGATCGCGGCGGTTTCGGCGGCGCGTTGCAGCGGCGAATGCCAGGCCGCGGTGAACGGCACCCCGCCCAGGCGTTCAGCGATCAGCTGAGCCTGACGAACTCCGCGCGGTGAGAGCGGGCCGTCGTCGAGCCCGTGCTCGGCGTCCTGCTGTTCACCGTGGCGAACCAGGTAAATGTACTGGGGCACTGCGTCCCTTTCACGATAAGTATCTTCTGCACAGACAATCTGACGGGGCCGGGCATGAAGCACAACCGGCTCGGACGACCGCGTGGCAACAGGCGGTCAGGGCTGCGCACCCGCCGATACGACGTGGTCGAAGGTGTCATCGTCGAGGGCGCCGACCGCCACCACAGACATGGGAGCGGTCGCCAAATCGACGGCCAGGGCCTGCACGTCCGCGGCTGTGACCCGGGCCAGGCGCCGCAGCGCCTCGTCCAGGTCGGAAAACTCGCCCAGGGTGATCTCCGACCGCCCCAACCGGCTCATGCGGGTGTCGGAGTCTTCCAGGGCGAGCGCCGACGCGCCCGCGAGCTGGCCGGCGGCGCGCGTCATCTCATCGGCGGTCACGCCGCTTTCGGCGAGGCGGTGCAGTTCACTGAGCATCAGATCGGCGACCTGACCGGCCTTGGCGGGAGTGCAGCCCGCGTACATGCCGAACAGCCCCGCATCCGAATAGCCCGGAGCGAAGGAGTACACGGAATAGGCGAGGCCGCGCTTTTCGCGTACCTGCTGAAACAGCCGGGAACTCATGCCACCGCCGAAGATGGAGTTGAGCACACTCATGGTGACCCGGCGGTCGTCGTCGGCCACCAGGCCGGGAACGCCGATGAGCAGGTTGGCCTGTTCCAGCGGGCGGCGCACGATGGTGACCGGCCGGCCCTGGGTGATGCGGGCCGGATCAACGGTGCGGCGTGCCACCGGCGCGGCAGCCCGGGAAAGATCCCAGCCCGCGCTGAGCAGTGCGCGGCTCACGTGGGCCACGAGAACGTCATGATCCACCGCCCCGGCCACGGTCACGACCAGGTCCTGGGGACGGTAGTTGTGGCGGTAGTGCTCCAGCACGGCGTCACGCTGTGCTGCGGCGATCGTTTCGGGGCTGCCGCCGATGGGCCGGCCCAGCGGATGCTCGCCGAGCACAGCCTCGAAGAATCGTTCGTTGGCGACATCGGCCGGGTCGTCATCGGCCATGGCCAGCTCTTCGAGAATGACACCGCGCTCGGTTTCGAACTCGGCCGGATCCAGCACGGAGGACGTGATCATGTCGGTGAGCACGTCAACGGCCATAGACAGGTCCCGGTCACGCACCTTGGCGTAGTAGCAGGTGTATTCCTTGCCGGTCATGGCGTTGTGCTCGCCGCCGACCGCGTCGAAGGCGATGGCGATGTCCAGGGCCGTGCGGGTACGGGTGCCCTTGAAGAGCAGGTGTTCCAGAAAATGCGTGGAACCGAAGTGGCCCGGCTGCTCGTCCCGGGAACCCACCGCCACCCAGTAGCCGATGGTCAGGCTGCGG
>JAWOHA010000058.1:0-7275 GCA_046496385.1 Cryobacterium sp.
GACGTTGTCATCGCGATGGCCTCCTCGGGCCTGCACTCCAACGGCTATTCCCTGGTGCGGAGCATTCTTCGTCGCGCCGAGATCGACTTCACCGACCGGTCCGATGACCTCGGCGGCATCGTCGGCGAGGTTCTGCTGGAGCCCACCCGCCTGTACACCGGGCCGCTGCTCAACGTGTTGAACGACCCCGAACTGGCCGGCGCCGTGCATTCCTTGAGCCATGTCACCGGCGGCGGTATCGCGGCGAACCTCGCCCGGGTGCTGCCGTTCGGAGCCTGGGTGGAGGTCGACCGGTCCACCTGGTCACCGGCCCCTGTTTTCCGAGTGCTCAGCGACATGGCCGGCACCTCGCTGGAGAGTTCTGAAGGCACCTGGAACCTGGGTGTGGGCATGTTCGCCGTCGTCTCCGCCGAGAGCGCGCCAGCCGTCATCTCCCGGCTTGCCGCGAGCGGGGTGCCCGCCTGGGTCGCCGGTCGCGTGTCGCTGGCCACGAGAGACCTGACCGGTTTCGAGCAGGGCGCCAAGGGTGTCAACGGCGGCGCCGTGCGCCTGGTCGGAGCCTTCGCCGGTTAGGCACGGCACCCCAGGAACAACAGAGAATCCCCACCGGCCGGCTCGGCCGGCGGGTGGGGATCGTGTGTGTCACCGCGCGAACACGGCTAGCGCGTCAGGCGCGGCGCTGTTCGTCTTCGGTCGCGTAGTTGTCGACGTACTTGTCGTCGTCGTCGTCGTCGTCTGAGTCGTCGACCCCGGCGGACTTGCCGGCTTCGTACTCCGGCCACTTGGCGAGGTCTTCGTCGAGGCGCGGATCAGCCGGATGCCCGGTGAGCTCGCGTTCGAGCGCGTTGTAGTTGGTGTCCGGGCTGAAATACTTCAGCTCACGCGCCACCTTGGTGTGCTTTGCTTTTTGACGGCCGCGCCCCATGCGTGACCCCCTTTACGATGCCAGGCCGGGATGAGCCAGAGTCTCCCGGGAGTTGCCGAACGAGTGGAAAATCTAAATGTCAGTTTAGCATGGCAGCCTGAACGCCTCACTGACGGGCCTCTCAGGCGAACCTGCTGGAACGAGGTGTGATGCCGAGCGATGCGACCGCGCCCGTGGTAATAATCGGTGCCGGGCAAGCCGGGCTCCCCGTAGCCTACTCGCTGCGGCGTGGAGGTGTGGTCGCAAGGCGGGATTTCGTGGTTTTCGACGGGGTTCCGCAGACCGGTGGAGCCGGGCACGTAGGGTGCACCGTTGCGGCCCGACGTGCCGGCGGAACGGTTCAGACCGCGCGCACAACCGAGTAGGCCAGAGCGCAGGCCGCGAGGCCCGAAGTCAGGCCCAGCCCCACGTTGAGCAGTGCGGCCCGCCAGTGGCCGTTGCCGAACAGTTCAATGGTTTCGACGCTCCAGGTGCTGAACGTCGTGAGCCCGCCGCAGACGCCGGCGAGCAGCACCAGACTCAGCTCCGGTGAGAGCAGTGCACGTTCGGCGAGCCCGAGTACGGCTCCGCCGACGGCGGAGCCGGCCAGATTCACCAGGAGAACGCTGCGGGACACCCGTCCCGACGGCGTCGGCCAGAGCCGGGCTGTCAGATAGCGCGCCGCGCCGGCCGCGCCGCCGGCCAGCACCGTCGCCAGGAGCACCCAGCCGTTCATGAAGGCGCCTCGGGCCGGGATCGCAGCGGGCGGGACAGCGCCAGGCCGGCGGCGGCGGCCAGCAGGCCGAGCAGAACGGACGCGGCCAGATAGACCCCGGCACGGCTCCAGAGCCCGGCCGACCCCAGCCCGACCACCGAGACCATGACCGCGGAGAACGTCGTGAAGGAGCCGAGCAGCCCGGGGCCGGCAGCGACCTTGACCCAGTTCGGGGTGCCGGGCCGGGTCCAGAGCCCGCCCACCAGAAAGCCCAGCAGCAGGGCGCCGAGAACGTTCACGAGCAGGGTGCCCACTGGCAGCGCGGTGTCGCCGTGCGGCAGTGCGAGGTCGGCGCCGAGACGCAGGCTCGTGCCCACAATGCCACCGCCGAACGCGGCGAGTATCAGCCGCATCGTTCGGCTACTCGCGTGTGCGGCGGCTTGAGGCGCACGGCCGCGATCGCGGGGGCGGCGCTCCGATGCGGGCGGGGAAAGTGGACACGGGCTTCATCGTATCCGTCCCGGGCCCTGAGGCCTCGTTGTTGGCCTGGTGTCCCGGAGCGCTGGACGTGGCTGAAAGACCGCCCGCAAGTCGTGACGGGAACACCGATCGCCCAGGTTTCCCCGGCGAACTTGGGCATACTGAAGGCATGCCAACAGAGGACACCCCCGCGGGCCGGGGCGATGACGCGCAGCCGGCGAAGACCGCATCGAAGCGGCGTCGCGGCGGCCTCACCCGCTGGCTCAATCGCACCCTGCTGCCGTGGCTCGGCCCGCCGCCGGTGGGACCGTTTCCGGTGATTCCGGCCGCCGAAACCGAGCTGCGACAGGCGCAGGCGACCTGCCCGCTCTGCGGCGCGCTCATGTCGCTGCACGAGATCGACCGATCCGGGGAACGCACCCAGATCTACCATCCTGAACCCACCGAGTAGCACCGGGTGGCACCGGGCGGCGCTGAGCGCCCGACGGTTAACCCAGTGTCGCCCGGATGCTCTCCCGCACGGCAGCGAGCTGGCGGCGCAGCTCGGGTGCGGTGTCTTCGGAAAGAGCCCCACGGCCGGCATGCGAGCGCAGATCGGCGCGCAACTGTTGGCGAAATTCGGTCAGCACCATGTCCGCCTCGTGAAAGGCGCGCGAGGACGTGGCACTCGGGGTCGGTGGCGTTGACGGCGTTGACTGCGTTGACGGGCGTGGCGGGGTCTCGGTTCTGGCCCGCCGGGCAGCGGATGCGAGGTCGGCACGCAGGCTTGACATGGCCGCACTGACTCCGGAACGCACCTCGTCGGCCAGGCGCCTCACCGAATCGGAGACCTCGGTTTCGAGGGCTCCGAGTTCACCGTCGCGAGCGAGCAACTCGGCCCGACCGGCATCCGTGATCTCGTAAACGGTTTTGCGCCCGTCGGAGGTTTTGCTGACCAGGCCGTCGTCTTCCAGTTTGGCCAGGCGCGGGTAGATGGTTCCCGCGCTCGGGCTGTACGTGCCGCCGAAGCGGTCGCTCAGGGCTTGGATCAGCTCGTAGCCGTGCCGCGGCTGTTCGGCGAGCAGGCTCAGCAGGTAGAGGCGCAGGCGGCCGTGCGAGAACACGGGCGTCATGACGTTGCCTCCGCGGAGCTCTCTGCGGTGTCGGCTGGTGTCGGCTCGGGGCGACGCACCACCGAGATGCTTCCCGAGACGGAGTTGGCGGTCAGCTCGAGAAAGGCGTGGTCGAGGCTGCCGGAGCTGCCGTGGTACCCGCTGCCGAGGGTGCCGCGCACGATCTCATCGTCGAGTTGCAGGGTGCCGACGACGGTATTGAGTCGGTACTTGGCGGCCACAGAGCCGCCCAGACGCACGGTGAGGTCGCCCGAAACGGTGTTCGTGGTGACGCTGTCGGGGGTGTCGGCCAGGTCGAGGAACACCTCACCGGAGACGCCGTCGAGGCTGAAACGGCCGATGTGGCCGCTTGCGGTGACCTCGCCGGTGACGGTGCGCACCGAGAGGTTGCCGGTGTGGTCGCGCACCGAGATCTCACCGTTCACGGCGTTGAGTTCGAGGTCGCCGGTGCCCGCGTCAACCACGATTTCACCCGAAACGGTGCTGAGTTTGGCGTCGTTGCACAGCCCCGTGACGAGGGCGTCAGCCGAGATCACACCCAGCCGCAGCGCCACGTCGCGCGGCACCGAGATGCTCACGTCGGCCTGGGCGGTGCCGCGAAATGATCCGAAGACCTCGATGAAATTGTCCCAGCGCAGCTGTGGGTGATCGATTTCAAGGGCGTCGCCGTCCATCGAGATCTTCAGTTCCTTGCCCGTCACGCGGTGCACTTCGATGCGTGCGCCGGGCTCGTCGTGGCCGACGACGTCAACTTTTCCGCCGATGAGGCCCACCTTGAGCTGGCGGATGAGCTCAATGTCGATGATTTTGGTCTGCCCGGGGGCAACCAGCCATTTTTCCAGTGACACGTTCATCTTCTCTCTGATCGGCGTTGGAATCCCCACCCGAAAACGCGATATATCGCGTCTGGCATACACGGTATAACGCGTTTGCCGCAGACACAAGGGCCGCAGAAACCCTGCCCGGCGGCGGGCCGAAACGTCGGACAGGGCTCAGTACAGGAAGATCGGGATCCACTCGGGGTTGTGGGCGTGCACGAGCACCAGGAACACCACCAGATCAAAAAGCAGGTGCACGAGCACCACGTAGGTGAGCGACCGGGTTCGGGCGAAGGTGTATCCCTGCAGCAGCGCGAAGGGAAACGTCAGGAGCGGGCCCCAACCCTGGTAACCGAGTTCCCAGAGGAATGAGGTGAAGATCACGGCCTGCAGCAGGTTGGCCTGCCAGTCGGGAAAGTGTCGGCGTAGCAGCGTGAAGGCCGTGCAGATGAAGAACAGTTCGTCCCAAATGCCCACGAAGCCCACGCCCACGAAGAGCCGGGCAAGCTCGTCGGGGGCGCGAATGGCCGGCCAGTTTTCGAAAGACCCGCTGCCGATGAAGTAGCTGGGCAGAATCAGGTAGCCCAGCAGCACCACCAATGGCAGGTACCAGCGTTCCAGCGTCGTCCAGCGCTGGCCGGTGCGAATGGGAAAACGAATGGCGTGATCTTTGTAGCCGTAGCGGCTGATCAGGTACGGCACCAGAACAGACAGGCTGAGCACCGTGCCCATGAGAGCGATATTGGGGTAGTCGATATTGGCTTCGAGCGAGATGGTGCTGATGATCAACAGGCCGATGGTCAGCAGGAGCAGGTCGCGAAACAACGCCCGGTCGATGAGAAAAGCCACGCCCACGGCGGCAGCCAGCAGAGCGTAGCCCGGAACCGGAAGCCCCACGGCGAAGATCAGAATCGCCGACGCGGAGAGCATGGCGGCCGGAACAAGTCCCCAAGACGCCCGCGGGCGGGAGCGTACCGGTGTCGGATACAGGTCTGTGGCCATGGCTCACCCTAACAAGCGCAGATGTGATGCCGGCAGCCGCTCCGGGCGGGGGAGAGGTACATTCGGAACATGTCCCGCGACACTGCTGCCCCCGTTTCCGACCCGACCCCGTTCGAGGCCGCGCTCGACCCGATTGCCCTGCTGCGCGACCTGGTGGCAATTGACTCGGTCAACCCGGATCTGGTTGCAGACGCCGCCGGCGAAGCGCAGATCGCGCACTGGTGTGCCGCCTGGCTGGGCGAGCGAGGCTTCACGGTGCACCTGCTCGAAGACGTGCCCGGGCGCATCTCGGTTGTCGGTGTGTACGCCGGCAGTGGCACGGGTCGCTCCCTCATGCTCAACGGGCACCTCGACACGGTGGGCGTGGCCAGCTACATCGGCGACCCGTTCACCGCCGAGATCCGCGACGGCAAGATCTTCGGTCGTGGCACCTTCGACATGCTCGGAGGCGTGGCCGCCATTCTTGTTGCCGCCGCGCAGGCCGCTGCCGTCGGACTGGGCGGCGACGTGATCGTGGCACTCGTGGCCGACGAGGAGTTCGGCAGCATCGGCACCCAGGAGGTCCTGCGCCGCTTTCGGGCGGATGCGGCGATCATCGCGGAACCGAGCGGGCTCGAGCTCACCCTCGCGCACCGCGGTTTCGCCTGGTTCGAGCTGCAGCTGTTCGGTGCGGCCGCGCACGGTTCTCAGCCCGAACGCGGTGTCGACGCTATCGGCCACGCCGGCCATGTGCTGCGAGCCCTGGAAGAGCTGCGAACGCGGCTGAACGCGAGCGCGCCGCATCCGTCTCTCGGTCACGGCACCGTGCGGGTGTCGATGATCACCGGCGGCGACGACGCGGCCACCGTGGCCGCCAGCTGCACCCTCACCCTGGAGCGGCGCATGCTGCCGGGCCAAACGCCCGACGCGGTCGAGGCGGAGCTGCGAACCCTGCTGGACGGGCTCGCCGAGACGGTGCCCGACTTTCGGTTTCGACTGGACCGGCTGGTGGCCCGTGCCGCGTTCGAGGCCGATCCGGAGTGGCCTGTCGTGCAGGCCCTCGAAGCCAGCGTCACGCGGGTTCTGGGCAGCGCTCCGGCTCGGCGTGGTGAGCCGTTCTGGACCGACGCCGGCCTGGTGCTCGAAGCGGGTATTCCGTGCCTCGTCTTCGGTGTCGACGGTGGTGGCGCCCACGCCGACACGGAGTGGGCCGAGGTCGACTCGGTCTATCGTCTTGCGGCAGCTCTCGAGGGGACCCTGCGGGATTTCTGCGCCTGACCTGCCCGGGTCGGGGTCTGCTGCGCGGCGGGGAGGGCGATGGCGAAGAACGGGATCGTGTAGCCGCAGAGCGGGCCGATGAGCAGTGCGAAGAGCACCGTGCCGATACCCACGTTGCCGCCGAGCGCCCAGCCGACCAGCAACACGGACGATTCCAGCGCGGTGCGCACGACCCAGATCTTGTAGCCGGTGCGCCGGTGCAGTCCGGTCATGAGGCCGTCGCGCGGCCCGGAGCCGAGGTGCGCGCCGATGTACAGGCCCGAAGCCACGGCCACGAGCAACAGCCCGGCCGCGAAGAGCAAGACCCGTGGAATCAGGTCGAGACCGGCCGGAACGAGGCGCAGCCCGACATCGGCGGAAAGGCCCACGAGAACCGCGTTGGCCAGCGTGCCGATGCCCGGTTTCTCCCGAAGGGGAATCCAGAGCAGCAGGACGACCCCGCTGATCAGGATGGTGATCAACCCGAAGCCCCATCCGGTGAGCCGGTCGATGCCCTGGGCGAGCACGTCCCATGGGGCGACTCCGATTTCGCCCCGAACCATCAACGCGATGCCGATTCCGAACAGGAACAGGCCCAACAGCAGTTGGGTCAAGCGGTAGGGCAGGCGTCGGGTCATAACGCCATCCAATGGCACAACGGGGCGGTTATCAAGTTGCGCGCGGCATCCTGATCTGCGGGCCATAGTGAATGACGACACCGGCGTCGCCGGTCGAGCCCCTCCCCGGTCGAGCCCCTCGCCGGTCGGGCCCCTCCCCGGTCGGCCCCTCGCCGGTCGGCCCCCTCGCCGGTCGGGCCCCTCCCCGGTCGGATGGAAGTATAGGGTGTGACGCCTGCCCGGTGCCGGAAGGTTAATTGATGGGGTTAGGGAAACCGAAGCTCTTGATCGAAGCCCCGGTAAACGGCGGCCGTAACTATAGGAATTGACCGTTGTAGTTACGTAAATAAACCTGGCCATATGCTGGAAACTCCGGTGTATCTGGTGGTAC
>JAWOHA010000151.1:0-6316 GCA_046496385.1 Cryobacterium sp.
AACCTGCCCGCCGATCAGCTCGCCCGGCACTTCGCAACAGTGCCACACATCGGCGGCGTAACGGGGAGGCTCGCTACCGACACCGGCCTTGCGTGGGCCGCCCGTGACGCTGTCGAAGTCGACTCACGGGGTTTCGATCGGCGGGGCGGGGCGGGGCGTTCCGCTGATCGAGGCGCGACGAAGGAGCGATCGAGATCTGGTGGGCCGGTCTCGATCGCTCCTTCGTCGCGCCTCGATCAGCGGAACGCCCCACCCCGCTGATCGAGACCCCGTGAGTCGACTTCGAAAGCGTCACGGGCGGCCCACGCAAGGCCGGTGTCGGTAGCGAGCCTCCCCGTTACGCCGCCGATGTGTGGCACTGTTGCGAAGTGCCGGGCGTATCTCTGTGGATCACGTTCCGCGCATCGACCATCATCAACTCCGCGCGCTTGAGCCCAACACCTTCTGGTGGGATACCTGCTTGCCTCGGACTCTCAATCAAGGAGTGCTGTGCACTTGGCTATGTTCACCCCCAACCGCGACGGCAGCACTCGTGCCGGCACCTCCCTGACGAGGGTTTTCATTTTGGCCGCGGCTCTTCTCGTCGCGCTGCTGGGCCTGACTTTTGTTCCGTCGGGTAGCCCCGCGTCTGCAGCGCAAACGATCGCCCAGTGCAACAGCGTCGACAACACCGGTGGTCTGGGGCTGAACTGTGACGTCACCGTCACCAACAACCTCAACGTCGACACGGGCGTCGAAAGCTCCACCGTGACCGTCACGGAATGTCATGGGAAGGCCAACACCGCACCGATCTGTGTCGAACCGGTCACGACCGACTACGACTCGCTCACCACCTCGGTGAGCCAGTGCAACGATTCCGCCAACGGCGGGGGCGCCAGTGTGGTGTGCAACGTTGTCGTGACCAATAACATCACCGGAGCGGCGACTGCGGGCATCACTGACGCCACCGTCGATCAGTGCAACGGGTCCGGCGCGGAAGGCCCCGAACCGACCCTCGACTGTGGTCCGTTCCCCGCCAGCACAACAGACGCAACGATCACCCAGTGCAACGGGACTGCCAATGGCGGCGGCACCGCCCTGCGGGTGAACTGCAGCGTGACACCGTCCACGACGAGCGCGCAGCTGCCGGTGTCCATTGACCAGTGCAACGACACGGCCAACGGCGGCGGCTCGGTCGTCACCTGCGCTACCTCTCTGACGAACGTCGTTCTCGCCTCCGAGACAGCGCCTCTCGCCACCGCGACGCCGACCGACACGCCGACGCCGACGCCGACCGACACGGCATCGCCGGTCACCGCCGAGACGCCGGCCGCCGAAGCGGCACCGATCGCCGCGAAGGCCCCGGTCGGGAAGAACATTCTTCATGATTCCAACACCGACGGTTTCACCCATGCCGCCGCAAACAGCACCGGTTCCCCCGTCGGGCTCGGGGCCGGTGTGCTGATGCTGGCCGGCCTGTCGGCTGCGGCCATTGCCGTGCGCAGAGTCGGTTCCCGTCGCTAGACGAGCAGTGATCGGCGGCGGCGCAGCGTTTCTCTGCGCCGCCTCACTCGGGTGGATCCTCTGGCAGTCGTCAACGACGCAACCGGCACCGACCGCTCAGCCCACGACGACGCCGACGACCGCGACACACCAGCCCGAGCCGTCAACGGCGGAGCCGCAGGCGGGCGCGACCGCCTCCGACGTCGTGATCAGTGCATCCGCTCCGCTGCGTCTTCGAGTGCCGTCGATCGGTCTCGACGGAGAAATCACGGAATACACCCAAGCGATGATCGATGAGCGGGGCGGATTCGACCCGCCCGAGCTCAGCACCATTTCCTGGGACACGACCATTGCGGGCGGTCTGGCCGGAACGAACGCCACGAACACGCTCTACCTGTACGGCCACTCCGCGGTGGATGCCGCGGTGTTCAACGATCTCAAGCATGTTGCGTCGGGAGCCGTGGCCAGTGTCGACACGGAGAACGGCCGGCTCTGCTACGTGGAGCAGAAAGCCCTGCAACTGGCCAAGGCGGAGTACAAGTACAACGACGAGCTCACCGACGCCATCCCCAACCGCCTGGTACTGGTGAGCTGCTACCGCCCCGTCGGGTACGACCCGAACGCTGCCACGGTGGAGAACATCGTTCTCGTCTTGCAACTCGACGCGGACAAGACCAACGCCGGCTGCTAGGGAGCGCGTGGCAGCGGGTGCGGCCGCAACCGAGTTGCTCTCGCCACGTTGCGCAGCGCAAACTAGAGGTACCGGATAGCTACTGAGTCTTCCGCCTGCGGCTGAGGAGCTCACCATGACTGAACCAAACGATGCACGCGTCGGCCTTTACATCGACTTCGACAACATCGTCATCTCTCGCTACCAACAGCTGCACGGGCGTAACGCCTTCCAGCGCGATGGCATTCGCGATTTCAATAAGTCGAGTAGAGAAGCAGACCCCGAGGTCGCCGCGAAACTGGCCGCCGCAACGGTCGATTTCAATGCCATCATCGACTTCGCCGCCTCTTTCGGCACCCTGGTCGTCAATCGTGCTTACGCCGACTGGTCGGTTCCGGTCAACGCGAGCTACCAGCGCCAGCTCATGTCACGAGCGGTGGATTTGACCCAGCTGTTCACCACGACCACCCGGGGAACCAAGAACGGGGCCGACATTCGTCTGGCCGTCGACGTGGTCGAGGACCTCTTCAGACTGCCCGACCTGACCCACGTGATCATCATCGCAGGAGATTCCGACTACATCGCCCTGGCCCAGAAATCGAAGCGGCTGGGTCGCTTCGTCGTGGGAATCGGCGTCGCCGGCTCGACGAGCACGTCCCTTGCGGCCGCCTGCGACGAGTTCGAAGATTACGATTCGCTTCCCGGCATCGTCAAGGCCACCACGACCGCCGCCCCTGTCGTGGAACCCGCTGTGGAGAAGCCCAAGGCGGGCAAGAAAGCCGTGGAGCCTGACGCAAGCGTGCCCGACACGACTCCCATCGAGGCCCGCAAGCTCACCATGATGCCCCTGTTCTCGCACACCGAGGAGATGCAATTCGACGAGCCTGAGCCCGTCGACGACGTCGATCCGAAAACGCTGGCCACAGAGCTCCTGGTGCGCGCACTACAGATCGGTCATGCCAAGGGCGATGCCGACGAATGGCTCAATACGGGCACGATCAAGAACCAGATGCGCCGTATGGATCCCTCCTTCAACGAGAAGCCGCTGGGCTTTCGTTCCTTCACCGATTTTCTCTCCTCGCACAACGACCTGGCGGAGCTGAAAGAAGACGGCTCGCAGCGGCTCATCCGGCTGCGCCCGACACAGCAGGTTCGCGCTTAGCCGGTATGTCCGGCACCGCCCTCGTGCACGGCGCCACAGTCCCGCAGCAGCCGACGCTTCTCGTCGCCTGAAAGATTCGCGGCCGGGATGGCGACCTGAACCGCCGCGACGCCGGCCCGCACCGCGATGCGGTGCGGGCCGGGCGCGGCCACCCAGCTGAGGTCGCGCAGCAACCGCACGACGCGTTCCGCCGTTCTGGGGTCGTCGAGGGCGTACCTGATCATTTGACGCATCACCAGGTCCAGCAGATTCTCGAACGTGGGATAGTTCACGATGACCCGGGGCTGGCCCCGTTCGTCAACGTAGAGCTTCGGTCCGGTATGGCGGGTGCAGAGCGAGCAGAGCACCGCCGAGACATGCCCGAGAGCGTGCACGGCCGTCGTCGCGTCGTTGATTCCCGGAGACAGCGCCCGGCCGGCGACATCGAGTAGCTGCTGCAGGCCGAAGCCGGCATCCCACGTGGATGTGCGCTCGAATCCCTTCGACAGGCTCCGATCGAGGCCGTTGGTCAGATCGGTCAATCGTTGACCGGTCAAGGCTCGCCCGTCAGCAGGCCAGGCCCGAGCGAAGGGCACCCCGGCGATGAGCGACTCGCCGGGCCCGGCGTCGATGACGAGGAAGGTGTCCGTTGCGACCGCAGCCGCACACGCGGAGTCGGCGTCGACGCCGAGCAGAAACCCGGAGCCGGCGCTTTCGACCAGCGTGGCTCCCGGTTTTGAACTGTGCAGGTCGACCGGTGTCGCGTTCTCGTCGCGGGGAAAGATTCGATCGATGGCTTCGTCCGCCTCGCTGTGCACATCCCGCAGCATGCTTTCGACACGGATCTGCTTGGCCAGATGGGCCAGAAAAAACACCAGACCGATCACGCTCGCAAGCGTCAACCCGAATGCGACCGTGATGGCGATACTCGGTACGAAGCCGCCTCCCCCGCTCGTCTCCGCCCGGATGCTTCTGAGCACCGAGAGCGCAAAGACGAACGTGGCCAGAAAAAGCGCCAGCGTGTTGTGCACGAACGTGTCGTGCGAGAACGTGCGCAGCAGTCGGGGAGAGAATTGGCTGCTCGCCAGTTGCAGTGTCACGATCGTCAGGGAGAACGTGAGCGCCGTGACCGTGATCAACGAACCGGCAATGGTTTGCAGCAACGCCTGAGCGGCGTCGGATCCGCCACTGAACAGAAAGCTCGTCACGGCGCTCGGCAGCTGGTCTTCCAGCTGTCGGTCGATGTAGGGCACAGCCTGACCAAAGACCACCGCGGCCAGTGCCGCGGCAAGCGGCACCGGCCAGAGCTGCGTTCGCAGGGAATCCTTCAGGTTGCCGGCGGCGATCTGGGCCTTCATGTCAGGCCGCTCCGCTGTTCGGCGGAGCGATCGGGCTCGATGAGGTACGAATCATGCTCTGAACACTAGAGGATACGCGGGAGTCTGCGGGCCGGACTAGTCGGTCGGGTCGGTGATGAACCCCTCCTCGATCATCCAGGCATAGGCCACGTCGGCGGTTGCGTCGCCGTCGACGTCAACCTGACGGTTCAAGCCGCGCAGCACCTCGTCGGTGAGCTTGGGCGCAATCTGGTTGAAGACCTTCTGCAGGCCGGGGTGGGCCTCGAGAGTCTCGGTGAAGAAGACCGGTGCCACGTTGTAGGCCGGGAAGAACGCGAGGTCGTCGATCAGCACGGTGAGGTCGAGCGCGTCGATGCGACCGTCGGTGGTGAAAACCTCGCCGAAGTTGCAGGCCCCGTCGTCGGTCGCGCTGTAGATCGCACCGGTGTCGTAGATGCCGATGTTGGCGTCGGGCACGCCGTCGGCGGCTCCACGCTCCAGCGCATAGTGGGCGAGCATGGGATTCAGCCCGTCCGGCCGGGAGTTGAATTCGGACTCCACGCAAAAGGTGCGTTCCTCGACCGGCAGCGCGGCGAGTTCGGACATGGTCGAGATGCCGCCCAGCTCCGCGACCGCCTCACTGCGCACCGCCATGGCGTAGGTGTTGTTCATCGGTGCCGGCGAACCCCAGGTGAGACCGTTTTCGATGTCGGCGTCGTACACGGCCTGCCACATCTCATCTTGGTCACTGATCGCCTCAGCCTGACCGAGGTAGGCCAGCCAGGCGGTGCCGGTATATTCCCAGAGCAGGTCGGCCTGGCCCGAGAGAAGCAGCTCACGGGCCGGCTGGCTGCCGGGCACGTTACTGAGGTCCGTGACGTCGAACCCTGCCGCGGTCACGGCGAGAACCGCGATCTTGCCGAGCAGAAGCTGCTCGGTGTAGTTCTTCGACGTGACCGTGAGGTCGACGCCGTCGGCACCGTCGAGCGGGGTGATCGACCCCGGTCCGACAGCGGGAACGAACGAGGTCGCCGGCTTCAGGCCACAGCCGGTCAGAGTCACGGCGCACAGGGCCAGCACACCGGTCGCCAGGCCCCAGCGGCCGAGGCGCGCAGGGCGGGTACGAGAAGAGGAGGGGTACATCTAGAGTCCCTTCGGGCGGGCGACGTGTTCTACCACGCGACCGATCCAGTCGATGAGCAGGGCGAGCAGAGCCACGAGCAGGGCTCCGGTGACGAGCACGGAGGTGAGGCTGAGATTGACGCCCGTGGTGATCAGAATGCCCAGTCCGCCGCCGTTGACGAACGTGGCCAGGGCCGCGGTGCCGACCAGCAGCACGAGGGCGGTGCGCACCCCCGACAACATGACAGGCACGGCGAGCGGAAGCTCCACGCGAAACAGCACGGCGGCATTGCTCATGCCCATGCCCCGACCGGCCTCGACGAGGCGGGCGTCGACCTGCTGCAGGCCGACCATGGTGTTGCGAAGCACCGGGAGCACCGCGTAGAGCACGAGGCTGAGCGTCGCAGCCCAGAAGCCGAAGCCGACCCAGAACGCGAACAGCACGACGACGCCGATCGCAGGGGCGGCCTGACCGAAGTTGGCGATCGCGAGCACCGGAGCGGTCAGAAAGCGCAGGGGCCGGCGGGTCAGCGCGATTCCCGTGGGAATCGCGATGACCAACAC
>JAWOHA010000281.1:0-8327 GCA_046496385.1 Cryobacterium sp.
TTTGCGAAGCGTGACCATAACATGGCTGCGGTGGATGCCCGCCGTTGTGGTTCCCGCGGTGATCGCCGCCGGTGTTCTCATCCCCCTGCAGGCGGGTGCGGTCACCGACCTGCCCGATAAAACGGCCGACGAGGTTCTCGCGCTTGTGAACGACAGCTCCGTGACCGCGTTCTCCGGCAAGCTCGAACAGAGCTCCGCCCTCGGGCTTCCCGACCTCAGCGCGATGCCGGGAGCGCCTGCCGGAACGATGCCCGGCCCCGGGCTCGACGACGACCTGGCCGACGGCACGGCCGAGACGACGGATGCTGCGGATGCCACGGAGGCCACGGCGCTCGCTTCCAGCGCGCTGCAACTGCTCACCGGCTCCTACACCTCCCGGGTCTACGTGGACGGCCCCGACAACGCCCGGTTGCAGATTCAGGATCGCCTCGCCGAACGCAACTTCGTTCGCAGCGGCGACGACCTCTGGTACTACGACTCCGCCACCAATGAGGCCACCCACGCAACCATCCCGGCCGGATCCGCAGACCAGGCCCGCGCCGACGCCGAGGCCAAGAAGGCTGAGATGCCCGGCGATGTGCCGACTCCTGCCGAGCTTGCCGACCGGTTCCTGACCGAGATCGACGACAGCACGGCCGTCAGCGTGGGAACCGATACGGAGGTCGCCGGCCGCGCCACCTACGAGCTTCTGCTCACCCCGCGGGCCGACGGCACCCTGGTGCAGTCCGTGTCCATTTACGTGGATGCCGAGACCGGTTTTCCGCTGGGCGTGACGGTGCTCGCCGAGGGCCAGGAAGACACCGCCTTCCAGGTGGCCTTCACCGAGGTGAGCTTCGACGCACCGGATGCCTCCCTGTTCGCCTTCACCCCGCCCGCCGACGCCACCGTCACCGAGCAGACGCTGCCCGGTTATGACGAGCTCAAGCAGCGCGCGCTCGACCAGGCCGCTGCCGAAGGCCTCAGCCCGGAGAGCCTTCCCGAGACCGAGATGACCAAGCAGGACGTGATCGACGACCTGCCCTTCACCCTGATCGGTGAGGGCTGGGGCGCCATCGCGGAGCTGCCCGCCGGGTCGGTTCCGGTCGAATTGACCCAGAACCCGATGTTCGCGCAGATCACCTCCGCCGTCGACAACGGTCAGGTCTTCTCCACCACACTGGCCAACGTGCTGGTGACCGACGACGGCCGGGTCTTCGCCGGTTCCGTTCCGGTCAGCGCCTTGCAGGCTGCGGCCGCTGCCGCACCCGCAGCGGAGTGAGTGACGGCGCCCGGGTGCTCGACCTGGCCATCGAGACCCGGGGCCTGACCAAACAGTTCGGCAAGCAGACCGCCGTCGACGGCGTCGATCTGCAGGTGCCGCGGGGGAGTGTCTACGGTTTTCTCGGACCGAACGGTTCGGGCAAGACCACCACCATCCGTATGCTGCTCGGCCTGGCCACCGCGACCAGTGGTGAGGTCAGCGTGCTCGGTGAGGACATGCCCTCCCGGCTGCGCAGCGTGCTTCCGCGGGTCGGCGCGCTCGTGGAGGGCCCCGCGTTCTACCCGTTCCTGTCGGGAACGGCCAACCTGCACCGCCTCGACACCGCGGACCGGTACGCACCCCGCAGTTCCCGCAAGACACGCGTGGCCGACGCCCTCGACAGGGTCGGCCTGAGCCACGCAGCCCACAAGAAGGTGCACGCGTACTCGCTCGGCATGAAACAGCGTCTTGGCCTGGCCAATGCTCTGCTGATGCCGCGGGACTTGCTGGTTCTGGATGAGCCGACCAACGGCCTGGACCCTCAGGGCACCCGCGAGGTGCGCAGCCTGGTGCGCTCTCTTGCCGCCGGTGGCGCCACGGTCTTCGTCTCCAGCCACCTGCTCGCCGAAATCGAGCAGGTCTGCACACATGCGGCCGTGATGAGCGCCGGGAGCCTCGTCGCCGCCGGAACCCTCGAAGAGCTGCGCAGCGTAGGCCAGCCCTTCGTTCGAGTGCTGACCCCCGACGCCGACATCGCGCGCGGGGTCCTGCTGCGGTTGGGGCTCGCCCCGCTCGCGGTGGGCGACCCGGGCCGGGCCTCAGCCGGCGGCCTGGACCTGCCCGATTCAGCCACCGTCGACGGATGGTCGGTGAGCGCCCCCCTGTCCGACATCACCCTGCGCGCGGAGGAGATCGTGGCGGCCCTCGTGGCCGCCAACGTGCGTGTGCGCGGTTTCGTCGTAGACGAGACCAGCCTGGAAGATCGTTTTGTCGCCCTGACCGGAGAAGGTTTCGATGTCGTCCAGTGACGTTCGCCCCCGCATGACCGGTGCTGCACCGGCCGGTCCGGGCCCCGCCACGGAACGCCGGGCGACGCCGTCGCTCGGCCTCGCGCTGCTCGTGTCGGAACTGTCCGTTCTCTTTCGCCGACGCCGCACCATCGCCATGCTCGGGGCGCTCGCCCTGATTCCGATCCTCATCGCCGTGGCGGTGCGCCTCTCGACGACAACGGTGTCAGCCGGCGAGGGCCCGCCGTTTCTGGACCGCATCACCCAGAACGGCCTGTTCGTGGGCATCACGGCACTCGTCGTGGCGGTTCCGCTGTTTCTGCCGCTGACCATCGGGGTCGTGGCCGGGGACACCATCGCCGGGGAGGCCGGGCAGGGCACGTTGCGGTACCTGCTCGCGGCGCCGGCCGGCCGGGTGCGGCTGCTCGTGATCAAATACGTGGGCGCCGCCGCATTCTGTGTGGTCGGCACGGTCACGGTCGCCCTGTCCGGTGCCATTGTGGGCGCGGTGCTGTTTCCGATCGGACCGATCACCCTGCTCTCGGGGGACACCATCGGGGTCGCGGAATCGGTACTGCGGTCACTGCTCGTGGCCGGTTACGTCACCGTGTCCCTGCTCGGTCTCTCGGCGATCGGGCTGTTCATCTCCACGCTCACCGAGGTTCCGGTCGGGGCGATGGCCGCGACCGTCGTCGCATCCGTCACGTCGCAGGTGCTCGACGTGCTGCCGCAGCTGGACTGGCTGCATCCGTGGCTGTTCAGCCACTACTGGCTGAACTTCGCCGACCTGCTGCGCCAGCCCATCGAGTGGGACTCGTTCGGGCAGAACGCGCTTCTGCAGGCCGGCTACGTCGTGGTGTTCGGCGCGCTCGCCTACGGCCGGTTCTCTACAAAAGACGTGCTGTCGTAGCAGTCGAACGAATGCCGCTGCAGCGGCCGACACCTGCAAGACTGGGATCAGACCCTTCTCCGACAGCTTGGACCGGCCCGTGACCCATTCGTATCCGCTGCACACGAGCGTGCAGGCCACCTGTCTGTGCTGCCACATGGACCAGCCGTTCACGTTCGCCTCGGTGAGTGACCATGTGGTGTGCGCGAGGTGCGTGCACCATCTCAGTGCCGACAAAGCCGAACGCCGCGACACGGAACACGTGGTGCGGTGGGCCGCACACTTCGCCGAGGAGCAACAGGCCAACACCGATTTCATCGCGGCCTCGGTGGCCGTGGCCACTGAGAAAGACGCCGAGATCGCCCGGCTGAGCGGCGAGGTCGCCGAACTGAGCCGGGTCGTCTCGGGAACCTTCGAACGCGGCGACGTGAGCCAGGTGCGCGCCCTGCTCGAGGGAGACCTGATCAAACGCGCCGAGCGCAAGGCCGAGCTGGCCGGCAAACGGGTGGACTGGTCGATGGCCGTGCTCTGGCGGCTGAGCCTGCTGCACGGGGTCGATGCGGCGCATCCGCAGCGCTGCCGCTGTGGCGCGTCCAGCGCCGGCTGCGCCGAGCTCGCGGCGCTGGAGCCGCTGCGCCAGGCACTCACCGACTGGGAAGAGAAGAACGTGAAGCTGTTGGCCGCCGGCAAGCGCAGCGCGCTGCCGACCGACCACCCCGCCGTTCTGAGCGCCGCCGCGGTCCGCGGCGGCAGCTGAGCCGGGTGACCGGCGGGCTCACCCCAGCGCGAGGGCCAGGTAGGGGGCCGTCGCGCTGGTGGCGTGGGCGGCGACCGTCGCCGGAACGCCGGCGACCTGGATGAGTCCGCCGGCGTCGCCGCCGGCGGGTCCGATGTCGATGACCCAGTCGCTGGCGGCGATCACGGACATGTCGTGTTCGACCACGACCACGGTGTTGCCCGCATCGACCAGGCGATTCAGCTGGGCCAGCAGCATCTGCACGTCGGCCGGGTGCAGCCCGGTGGTCGGTTCGTCGAGCAGGTACAGGGTGTGGCCGCGGCGGGCCCGCTGCAGCTCGGTGGCCAGCTTGATGCGTTGCGCCTCGCCGCCGGAAAGCTCCGTGGCCGGCTGGCCGAGCCGCAGGTAACCCAGGCCCACCTCGCGCAGGGCGGCCAGGCTGCGGGCGGCGGATGCGACGTCGCCGAGGAAATCCGCGGCCGCATCCACCGTGAGGCTGAGCACGTCGGCGATGGTCTTGCCGCGGTAGGTCACCTCGAGGGTCTCCGGGTTGTAGCGCGAGCCGTTGCAGTCGGGGCAGGGCGCGTAGCTGCCCGGGAGGAACAGGAGCCCCACCGCGACAGACCCCTCGCCGAGGCAGGTGGGGCAGCGCCCGCCGACCACGTTGAAGGAGAATCGCCCGGCGCCGAATCCCCGTGATCGGGCGGCGTCGGTGGCGGCGAACGTGGTGCGTACGGCGTCGAAGAGCCCGGTGTAGGTGGCGAGGTTGGAGCGCGGGGTGCGCCCGATCGGCTTCTGATCGACACGCACCATGCGGTCGACGACGTCGAGGCCGGTGACCTGGCCCACCGACACGCCCTCGTCGGGCGTGATCGTGACGTCGGCGTCGCCGGGCTCGCCGGTCGTTGCCGGCTCCTCGGCGTCGGCCGTCGCGTCGGCCGTCGCGCTGGCGTCGTCGGCGGCTCCGGGGCGCAGCCGGGCGGCCACAACCTCGGCGAGCACCTGGCTGACCAGGGTGGACTTGCCCGAGCCGGAGACCCCGGTGACGGCGGTGAGAACGCCGATCGGGAACTCTGCGTCGAGCCCGCGCAGGTTGTGCCGAGTGATGTTCGCCAGGGAGAGCCAGCCGTGCGGATCGCGGGGCGCGCGCGCGGCAGCGGGCGCGGCATCCGTCGCCGAGGCGCCGGGGAGGGTGGGGAACAGGAAGCGCCGGGTGACGGACTCGGTCACCTCGGCGAGACCGGCGGTCGGCCCGCTGTAGAGCACCGCACCGCCGCCCTCACCGGCGCGGGGGCCCACATCGACGACCCAGTCGGCGTGTCGCACGACCTGCATATTGTGCTCGACGACGAAGACGGAGTTGCCGGAGAGCTTGAGCTGTTCCAGCACCACGAGCAGGGGTTCGGCATCGGCGGGGTGCAGCCCGGCCGAGGGCTCGTCGAGTACATAGATCACGCCGAACAGGCCGGAGCGCAGCTGCGTGGCGATGCGCAGTCGCTGCATTTCCCCGGGGGACAGGGTGGGGGTGGCGCGCCCGAGGCTGAGGTAGCCGAGGCCGAGTTCGAGCAGTACGTCGATACGACGCACCAGATCGTCGGTGACCGTTTCGGCAACCTCGCTGGTGTGGGCGCCGGCGCGCAGCAGCTCGGCCAGCACGGTCATCGGCAGGGCGTTGAGCTGGGCGATGTTCTGCCCCGAGAACGTGACGGCGAGGGCGTCGGCGCGCAGTCCGGCACCGCCGCAGAGCGGGCACGGCCCGGTCTCGACGTAGCGCAGCACCCGGGCGCGCACGCTCGGGCTCTTGGAGTCGGCGAGGGTGTGCAGCACGTAGCCCTGGGCGCTCCAGAACCGGCCCTGATACGGCTTGGCGATCCGGTCCCGTTGCGGAGTGACCAGCACCACCGGCTGCTCCTCGGTGAACAGAATCCAGTCACGCGTCTCCCGCGCCAGGTCTTGCCACGGGGTGTCCACGTCGTAGCCCAATTCAATGAGAATGTCGCGCAGGTTCTTGCCCTGCCAGGCTCCCGGCCACGCTTCGATGGCGCCGTCGCGGATGCTCAGGCTCGGGTCGGGCACGAGCGACGCCTCGGTCACGGTGTGGGCCATGCCCAGGCCGTGGCACTTCGGGCAGGCGCCCATGGCGGTGTTGGGGGAGAACGAGTCGGATTCGAGCCGCCCGGTGCCGGCCGGATAGCTGCCGGCACGGGAGAACAGCATGCGCATGGAATTGGACAGGGTGGTCACGGTGCCCACCGAGGAGCGAGAGCTCGCGGTGCCGCGACGCTGCTGCAGTGCCACTGCCGGGGGCAGCCCGGTGATTTCGTCCACCTGCGGGGTGTGGCCCTGCTGGATCAGGCGGCGCGCGTAGGGCGCCACCGATTCGAAGAACCGCCGCTGGGCTTCGGCGAAGATGGTGCCGAACGCGAGCGAGGACTTACCGGATCCGGAGACCCCGGTGAAAGCCACGATCGCGTCTCGGGGCACGTCGACGTTCACATTGCGCAGGTTGTTCTCGCGGGCGCCGCGCACACGCACGAAGGCGCCGGTTGGGCCGGTCGCGTCGGTCGGGGACAGGGGCGAACCGGCGGCAACGGAGGCCACGGGTACGGGTGTTTGCTCTCGCATTCCATCCAGCCTAGTTACGCCGGCCCCGTTCGGGGGTATCCGCGCGCACTCAGGGTGATGTGCGGGGGTAGCATCGGAAGGGCGATCCTCGCCGCCGGCGGGATGGCGGATCACCACTGGTGTTGGTCAGTTTCCGATCACTCCAATCGAGGAAAACCGTGGTTATACTCCCGCACGAAGAACCGTTGGCACACACCACCACACAACTGCGCTGGGAAGCGCTCAAGCATGATTTTGTGCTGCGCCGTGGGTACGCGCTGCCGCAGCACGACGCCCCCCACGTGACGACGCCGGATCAGGCCGTCGCCCAGGAGGAGGCCGCCCAGGAGGAGGCCGCCCAGGAGGAGTCCGCCCCGGAGCGACCCTAGAGGCGCGCCAGGGTGTCGATGTCTTCGAGGAATTCCGCCGCGACCTGGGCTGACACGGTGGTGCGGGTGGCGAGGATCGCCTCGCGAAAATCGACGGTGCTCGGCCCGGTGACCGTGGCGTCGGCGGGTGTCGGGGAGCCCGTAGTCGCGAGAGAGCCACCGAACAGGGCCCGTTCCAGCGCCTCTTGGGAAGCGCGCCGGGCCGCGTATTCAATGTCGGCGGGGGAGAAGCCGTCGGTCGCGCGCACGAGTTCGTCGACGTCGACGCTGCCGGCCACAGCCTCGGGTATGTAGCGCTCCCAGATAGCCTTCCGGGCGGCCTCATCGGGCAGCCCGATGGGGATCACGTAGTCGAAGCGGCCGTGTCGCAGGAACGCCGAGTCGAGCGCCCGCACGAAGTTCGTCGCGCAGACCAGCAACCGTCCCGACTGATCCCGAAAGGTGGGGATGATCTTGAGCAGCTCATTGGTCACGCCCTGCAGGGCCGACGGCGGCTCGCCGCCGCGCTGCGCCGCGATCTCCTCTACCTCGTCGATGAAAACCACCACGTGTTCCAGTTCGGCGATCTTGAGGAACGTCTCCCGCAGTGCGCCGGCCAGCCCCTTCGGGTCGGCGGCCAGCCTCGACGGGAACACCTCCACGAACGGCCACTCCAGCCGCGACGCGATTGCCTTGGCGAAGGTGGTCTTGCCGGTTCCGGGAGGCCCGAACAGAACCACGGCCTTGGGCGGCACCACACCGAACGCCTCGGCCTTTTCCGGATTGGCCAGCGGGAGCACGAGACGCCGCTCGAGCAGCTCTTTCTCGGTCGTCATGCCGCCCACGGCAGTCCACAGGTCCCGGTTCAGGATGCGGCCGCCCAGCTCGGTGAGGGCTTTGAGCTCTTCACGCTGCACGGGCAGGTGCCGTTCGAAGTAGCGCAGGTTGGCCTTGAGCTCGAAACCCTGGTTGACGAAGGCATCCACCCGGGACGCCGATTCGGGCATCAGGGCCGACAACTTGGTCATGCCGAACGGCGCCATGCGCTTCTCCAGGGCGGCGAGCATCGCCGTTCCGATGCCCTGCCCCTGCCACGGCTGCGCGGTGGCGAGAAACACAATCCAGCCCTGGGCGTGCGCGGCCCGGCCGACGGCGGCACCGATGATCTCATCGCCGTGCACGGCGACAATGGCGTGGTCTTTCTGGCAGGAGGCAAGCACCTCCGGCAGCCCGTACACCGGTTCGGTCTTGGTCGACTTGATCTCTTCCCAGAGCACCAGAATGCCGTCGAGGTCATCGGAATGAAAATCGCGTAGCCGCCAGCCGGTCATAAGTGCTCCTTCGCAAAATGGTCTGTTCCTAACGTAGTGTGTGCGCACTTCATGGAAAGCTGGCACCATGACCATCCCTGTTGCAGGCTCACCCGGTACCGCCGCTGCCACGACCGCTCCGTCGGCCCCCGCGGCGCTCAGGTGCCCCGCGG
>JAWOHA010000233.1:0-26893 GCA_046496385.1 Cryobacterium sp.
CGGCACCATGCCGAGATTGAATCGTCGGGGTGGCGGATTCGCATGGAGAAGGGCAGGCCGCAGGTGCGGGGGCCGGAGTGGGCCGACCCGAGTCAGACGTGGCGGCCGGCGCAGACGCACCGGGCCAATAGGCCGGTCAGTGTGTGACTCAAGTTGGGCTGTCGTCCTGCGGGGTCTCGATCCCTCGCAGGCTCGGGCCTCGACCGGCGAGCAGGGTCGAGCCTCGACCGGCGAGCAGGGTCGAGCCTCGACCGGCGAGCGGGGTCGGGCCTCGACCGGCGGCAGGGGCGGCAGCCCGTTGGTCGAGGCCGAGCTTGCGAGGATCGAGACCGGGCAAGCCGATCTTCAAACCCGTCACGAGTTCGACGACCGTGTTGCGTGGTCCCGATCGCGCGGTCTCGAGCGAGGCGGGGACCGCTCAGTCGGTGAGCAGGCGCCGCACGACAGCGTCGGCCAGGAGCCGGCCCCGCAGAGTCAGTTGCAGAGTGCCGGCGAGGGCGGCCTGGGCGTTCACGAGCTCGTCGGCGATCAGCCCGGCCACCTCGTGGCGACCCTGCGGTGTGAGCGTAGCCAACGGTATGCCGGTGCGGATGCGGCTGAGCAGCAGTACCCGTTCCACTTCCCGCGTGGCCGCGTCGAGGGTTTCCCGGCCGACCGCCGGGGAATGCCCGGCCAGAACGCGTTCGGCATAGGCAGCAGGGTGTTTGGCATTCCACCACCGCACCCCTCCGACGTGGCTGTGGGCCCCCGGCCCGATGCCCCACCAATCGTGGCTCTTCCAATAAGCGAGATTGTGCCGGGACTCGTGGGCGGCATCCGTTGCCCAGTTACTCACCTCGTACCACCGGTAGCCGGCCGCGCCGAGCAGCTCGTCGGCCAGCTCGTAGAGTTCGGCCTGCATGTCATCGTCGGTTGCCGCGATCTCGCCGCGTCGAATCTGGCGGGCGAGTTTGGTGCCGTCCTCCACGATGAGCGAGTAGGTGCTGATGTGGTCGGGGGCCTGCCGGATGGCGTATTCCAGGCTGGTGCGCCAGTCCTCGGCGCTCTCGCCGGGCGTGCCGTAGATGAGGTCGAGACTCACGTCGAGGCCGGCCTCACGAGCCCATTGCACGACCAGCGGAACCCGTTCCGGGTCGTGGGTTCGCTCGAGGGTCGCCAGCACACGCGGCACGGCGGACTGCATGCCGAAGGAGACCCGGGTGAAACCCGCGTCTGCGAGCTGGGTGAGGTATTCGGCGTCGACGGAGTCGGGGTTCGCCTCCGTGGTCACTTCCGCATCGGCACGAAGACCCCACTCGGCTCGAACGGAATCCAGCATGCGGACGAGGTCGTTGGCCGGAAGCAGCGTGGGCGTACCGCCGCCAAAAAAGACCGTCGCGGCGGCGCGCTCGGCAATGCCGGATTCGCGCAGCGCCCGAGCTCCGGCCTGCACCTCGAGCACTGCCTGGCTTGCATAGTCGCTCTGCTTGACACCGCGGAGTTCGGTGGCGGTATAGGTGTTGAAGTCGCAGTAGCCGCAGCGCACCCGACAGAACGGTACGTGCAGGTACACGCTGAAATCACGATCGGCAGATCCGAGCGCGGCTGATGCGGGCAGCAGTCCGTTCAGCGGTGCAGGATCACCGAGCGGCAGGGGGCCGGCCATGCCCTACAGCGCCCCGACGGGGTGCAGCGCCCGGAGGTACCGCTGGGTGAACCGTTTCTGCTGCAACCGCATCACGGGCCAGACCAGGCGGTACAGCCAGGTGCTCGGCCGTGAGAAAGCGCGGATGGTCAGCCAAACGGAATCATCCTCACGCCGGTCGAGCACGAAGGACTCTTCGCCGCTGGCCGGGTGGCCGGCCATCGTGCCGTACGCGAACCCGACCCGGTTGTCTTCCTGGATCACGTACACCACCCGCACCGGAGCCACGACGCTGAACGGCTTCACGCGGATCGTCAGCTCCGCCGTCATACCGTTGACGATGTACGGCGTGCCGTCGTCGGCGAAGATCTGCTCGACAGGCGGCCGCGATTGCGTGCTGGGGGTGCCGTCATCGGCGAACTGCACCCCGGTGTACTCAACCCCTGTACCGGTGCCGAGGTCGGTCACCGTCATGCCGCTACCACGCTGCACACCCCAGGTCATCAGAGACTTGGACGCGGCCTCGAAGCGTTCAGTGCCGCTGCCCAGCCGAACCGACACCTGAACGGGGCGATACCCCTTCGGCGGGTAGGTCATCAGGTCCGGCGCGAGCGTGCCACCGATGGCCCCGTAAGTCACCGCCGACGCGGTGAACGTGGAACGACGCATCCGACTACTTCTTCTCTTTCTTGGGGGGTTCGTCACCGGACAGGGCGGCGATGAAAGCCTCCTGAGGCACTTCGACCCGGCCGACCATTTTCATGCGCTTTTTACCCTCTTTTTGCTTCTCCAGCAGCTTGCGCTTGCGGGAGATATCGCCGCCGTAGCATTTCGCGAGCACGTCTTTTCGAATGGCGTTGATCGACTCGCGGGCGATGATGCGGGCACCGATCGCGGCTTGGATCGGCACGTCGAACTGCTGACGCGGAATGAGCTTGCGCAGCCGACCGGTCATCAGCACGCCGTATTCGTAGGCCTTGTCACGGTGCACGATGGCGGAAAACGCGTCGACTTGCTCGCCCTGCAGCAAAATGTCCACCTTGACCAGGTCGGCTTCCTGCGACCCGGTGGGTTCGTAGTCGAGCGAGCCGTAACCGGCAGTGCGACTCTTGAGGTTGTCGAAGAAGTCGAACACGATCTCGCCGAGCGGCATCGTGTAGCGAATCTCCACGCGGTCCTCACCGAGGTAGTCCATGCCGAGCAGGGTGCCGCGCCGGGTCTGGCACAGTTCCATGATCACACCGACGTAGTCCTTGGGCGCCAGAATAGCCGCCTTCACGATGGGTTCCAGCACCTGGGCGATCTTGCCGTTCGGGAACTCGCTCGGGTTGGTCACGGTGACGGTCTTCTTGTCATCGGTGGTCACCTCGTAGGGCACGCTCGGGGCCGTGGTGATCAGGTCAATGCCGAATTCCCGGTCGATGCGCTCTGTGATGATCTCCAGGTGCAGCAGGCCGAGAAACCCGCAGCGAAAACCGAAACCGAGGGCGACGGATGTCTCCGGCTCGTAACCGAGGGAAGCATCCGACAGTTTGAGCTTGTCGAGGGCCTCACGCAGAGCCGGGTAGTCGCTGCCGTCGATCGGGTACAACCCCGAGAACACCATGGGCTGGGGTTCGGTATAGCCGGGCAGCGCCTCGGTGGCCGGTCGCAGCGCCGTGGTGACGGTGTCGCCGACCTTGGATTGGCGTACGTCTTTCACTCCGGTGATCAGGTAGCCGACCTCGCCGACGCCGAGGCCTTTCTTGCTGATGGTCGGTTCGGGGCTGATCACGCCGATCTCGAGGATCTCGTGGGTGGCCCGGGTCGACATCATCTGAATTTTCTCGCGTGGGCCCAGATTGCCGTCGATCATGCGCACGTAAGTGACCACGCCGCGGTAGCTGTCGTAGACCGAGTCGAAGATCATCGCCCGGGCGGGCGCGTTCGGGTCGCCGACCGGCGCGGGAATCGAGCGGGTGGCGAGGTCGAGAAGCTCGGCGACGCCGGCGCCGGTCTTGCCGGACACGCGCAGCACGTCTTCGGGTTTGCCGCCGATGAGGTCGGCCAGCTCGCGGGCGTACTTGTCGGGTTCGGCGGCCGGCAGGTCGATCTTGTTCAACACCGGAATGATGGTGAGGTCGTTTTCGAGCGCCAGATACAGGTTCGCGAGCGTCTGCGCTTCGATGCCCTGAGCGGCGTCCACCAGCAGAATGGCGCCCTCACAGGCGGCGAGGCTGCGAGAGACCTCATAGGTGAAGTCGACGTGGCCCGGCGTGTCGATCATGTTCAGTGCGTACGTCACCCCGTCCAGTTCCCACGGCATGCGCACCGCCTGGCTCTTGATGGTGATGCCACGTTCGCGTTCGATGTCCATGCGGTCCAGGTACTGGGCTCGCATGGATCGATCGTCGACGACCCCGGTGATCTGCAGCATGCGATCGGCGAGGGTCGATTTGCCGTGGTCAATGTGGGCAATGATGCAGAAGTTACGGATGAACTCGGGGGCCGTGGCGGCCGGTTCAAGCGCCTGGAGAGCTCTCGGTGACATAGTGGGACTGATTATCCCATGGACAGGCCCGTTGCCGGGAATCGCCTCCCAGACCCAGCCGGCATGTGGGCCGCATGGCTAGGGTGGCGGCATGGTTCCCCCTCCCCGCGAACAGCCGCCGACCGGCCCCGTCCCCGTCGTGCTGGTGCACGGAATCCGTACCTCGGCCACCATGTGGCGTCACCAGGCCGTGCGGTTGCGCGCCCGCGGGCACCGGGTCAGCGCAGTGGACCTGCCCGGGCACGGCAGCCGGATCGGCGAAGCGTTCACGGTGCCGGCAGCTCTCGCCGCGATCGACGAGGGGGTGCGGGCCGTCGGCGGCCGGGTGCTCCTGGTCGGGTTGTCCCTCGGCGGGTACTACGCCATCGAGTACGCCGCCCAGAACCCTGATCGAGTGCTCGGTCTCGTCGCATCCAGCTGCTGCGCACTGCCCCGCCAACCGCTGCTGGGCGGGTACCGGTTACTGGCCCGCATCATCCACCGGCTGCCTGACCGCGGGCTCGGGCTGCACAACGCCGCGGTGCATCGGTTTCTTCCGCCGCAGGGCGCCCGCGACGTGCTCGCCGGCGGAGTGGCTCTCGACGTGATGGACTCCGGCTTGGGCGCCACGGGCACCCTCGCACCGCTGACCAGCCTCGCCGCCGTCCCGAGCCCGGTCTGGCTCATCAACGGCAGCCACGACCACTTTCGCCTGGACGAAGCCCGATTCCTCGCTGCCTGCCGGCAGGGTCGCCTCATCGTGGTTCCTGGCGCGACGCACCTCGTGAGCCTGGTGCAGCCGGAGGTCTTCAGCACCCACCTGGAGTTCATTGCCGCGACCCTCGGAACCGTCAACGCGGCAACGCCCGCCGCACCTGAACCGGAATTGTCGAATGGCCCCGGCACTGGTAGCGTTAGCAGTTGACTTGCGTGATGGGTCCCACCCCACACGATTTACGCCGCACCAGCGCCCTCTACCGCTGCGCGGCTGTCCTCATCACTAAAATCTAACGAAAGCGTAAAAACGTGGCAAATATCAAGTCGCAGCTCAAGCGAATTGGCACCAACAAGAAGTCTCAGGACCGCAACAAGTCGGTCAAGAGCGAGTTCAAGTCCGCGATCCGCGTGACGCGCTCCGCGATTGCTGCCGGAAACAAGGACCTGGCTGTCAGCAGCCTCGTCTTTGCCTCCAAGAAGCTTGACAAGGCTGTCAGCAAGGGTGTCATTCACCAGAACCAGGCCGCCAACAAGAAGTCGGCTATCGCGAAGGCCGTTTCCGCACTGGTCTGATCCCCGGTGCGCCTTCGGGCCCCTGCAGCACAACAGCCCCCGCCGTTTCGGCGGGGGCTGTTGTGCGTGTTCGTTCCGGTGAGCCTGCAGCAAGCGCTGACCCGGCTCTGCGATGTGCGGGGCCGGGTTCACGTTGAGTCCTACCCCCTACCCCCTGTCGCATGCCGCCTGCCGCCTGCCGCCTGCCGCCGGGCACCGTCTGCCATCACCGCGGGTGCCACGTGGTGAAGACCCGCGTCAGACCTCGCCGCGGCGGGCGATGACCCCGACCAGGCGTTCCAGGGCGAAAACCGGGTCCCGGGTGGCCCCTTTGACGCCGGCATCCGCTTCGGCGAGGGCGACGACGCACCGCGCAAGCCCTTCGTCGCTCCACCCCCGGGCGTCGCGCTGGGCTCGTTCCACCTGCCACGGCGCCATTCCGTACTGACCGGCGAGCTGGGCGCTGCCGCCGCGCACGCCGAACAGTTTCGCCATGGCGCGGATCTTCATGGCGAAAGCGGCGACGATGGGCACCGGGTCGGCGCCTGATGACAGCGCGTGCCGCAGAGTGATCAGGGCTTCACCGTGGCGGCCGGCAATGGCGGAGTCGGCAACCTTGAACGCGTTGGTCTCGACGCGACCGCCGTAGTACCGTTCCACGGTGACTTCGGTGACCTCACTCGTGGCGTCGGCGATCAACTGCTGGCATGCGGCCGACAACTCGGCCAGATCGTCGCTGAACGCAGAAACCAGCGCCCGCAGGGCGCTGGTGGTGACCCGTTTGCTGCTGCTGCGAAACTCTGCCACCGCGAAGTCGTACTTGTCGGTGTCTTTCTTGAGTTCGGCGCAGACGATTTCGACGCCGTCACCGCTGCCGGAACGGATGCTCTCGAGCAGTTTCTTGCCCCGCACTCCCCCACCATGACGCAGCACCACGTAGGTGTCGTCGGCAGGGCTCCCGAGGTAGTCGAGCGCTTCGGCCAGAAAAGTATCGCTGCACTTCTCGACGCCGCTCACCCGGATCAGTCGGGGTTCGCCGAACAGCGACGGGCTGGCGAGAGTGAGCAACTCACCGGGAGCATAATTATCGGCCTGGATGTCACTGATTTCCAGGCTCGGATCCTCGAGTTTGAGAAAATCGCGCAGCTGACGAATGGCACGTTCGGCGAGGAACGTCTCGGTCCCGGAAACCAGCACGATCGGCGCCGGTCGCACCTGGTGCCAGGCCAACTGGGCGATGCTGGCCTTCGCGGCGGTGGTTTTCGGTGCGGTCTTTCCGCTCGTGCTGCTGCGGGCCGGGGCGGCCCGGCCGGAAGACGGTGTTCGTGCGACCACGCGGCCCCTTTCGTTGCTTCGATCAGCCTAGCCGGACGACGCGGGACAACCCGCAGCCTGAGACGACGTGCCCCAGTCGAGTTGCGTTGCCGCGCATGAGCGCGCCTGATCTGGGGTGAGCGCCCCGACGATTGCCGTAGCGGGCGCCGAAACCGGGCGCGCCCCTGGTTCAGTCGGTCTTTCGCTCCACACCGTGACGGAGCCGTCCGGTGCCGCTGCGAGCACGGTGAGGCCCTGCTGGTCGGTACGGAGCGCGTGCGTGCCCGCGTCCTGCAGAATACGCAGCAGGGTGGGCGCGGGATGCCCGTAGCCGTTGTCGGCGCCGACCGAAATCAGGCCGATGCGGGCGTGCAGATCGGCGTAGAGATCCGGGCTCTGATCGGCGGACCCGTGATGGGCCACTTTGACGACATCGACCGGGCCTAGCCGGCCGGCCGCGCGCAGGGCGTTCTGGGAGTCTTCGCCAAGGTCGCCGAGAAACAGCGAGCTGAGACCGCGACCGTCGAAGCCGATGGTGACGCTGCCATCGTTGCCGGTCTGCATCCGTGTCGCAGCGCGTTCGGGCCAACTGACCCGCCACGTGAGGCCGCCCATCGTGCCGGTGTCCCCGCGGTACGCCTCGGTCAGGCGGGCACCGCCGCCGGCGAGGTCGTCGTGCAGAGCAGTATCCCGGCCGTTCTCGGCGACGCCCACGAGAGCGTCGTCAACGCGTCCGATGACGGCAGCCAGTCCGCCGACGTGGTCCAGATCGTAGTGGGTGAGCACGAGCAGGGTGATCCGGTCGATGCGCAGGGTGTTCAGGCACCGGGTGAGCAGCGCCGGGTCCGGGCCCGCGTCGATGAGGGCGTACCGGTTCACCCCGCGCTCGTCTCGGTCGCGCACGACGACGGCGTCACCCTGGCCGACGTCACACGCCGCAACCTGCCAGTCTGCGGGAAACCGGGCGGCACGACCGATGCCGCTGCCGAGCACTGATCCGGCGTAAGCGGCGACGGCCACCAGGACCAGTCCCGTCGTCACGAGGCGCCACGCCGAGCGTGCCGGCGTTCGGCCGGCAGTCAGGGCCAGAATCAGAACGCCCCCGCTCAGGGCTGCAAGACCCAGCACGCCGAGCGGCCCGCCCGGCCACGGCAGGGTGCTGGCCGGCAGCGTGGCCGTGGTCTGGGCGACAGCCGCGATCCAGGCCGAGGGCAGCCACGCCAGCCAGAGCGCTACCGTTCCCAGCCAGGGGGCCAGTGGCAGGGCCAGGCAGGCGACCAGCCCCAGCACGGTAGCGACCGGGGCGGCCGGACCGGCCAGCAGGTTGGCCGGAACACCGTAGAGCGGCAGGCTGGGGCTGAGCATCACCAGAACCGGCTGGCAGGCCAGCTGGGCGGCCAACGGAATGGCGATGAGCGCGGCGATGCCGACCGGCATCGCGCGGCTCAGCACCCGAATCAGCGGGCCCGCAAAGACCAGCAGCCCCAGGGTCGCCAGCACTGACAGGGCGAAGCCGTAGCTGCGGGCCAGCCACGGGTCGACGGAGAGCAGCACCAGCACCGACAGGGCGAGAGTCGGCAGCCCCCGGCCGGGCCGCCCCAGACCCAGCGACAGCAGCGTCACGGTCGCCATCACCGAGGACCGCAGCACGCTCGGCTCCGGGGTGACGAGCACGACGAAGCCGAGCAGCGCCAGCAGGGAGAGCGCGATACGCCAGCCCCGGCGCAGTCGGAGACGGGCACCGAGGATCATGATGGCGCCGATGATGATCGCGCAGTTGGCGCCGCTCACGGCGGTGAGATGGCTCAGCGAGCTGGTCTTCATCGCCGTGTCGAGCTGATCGCTGACGAAACCGGTATCGCCGATCGCGAGGCCGGCCAACAGATCGCCGCCGTCGCCGGGCAGGGCGGTGGCGGCGGAGCCGAACGTGCTGCGCAGCTGCGCCGCGTGCGTCAGCCAACGAGGAGGTGCACCGACCAGCTGCACCGGTCCCTGACCGAAGACGAGGGCCGCCGCCGCGTCACCGGTGTCGGTGGGGCGCAGGGCGCCGGTCAGGCTCACTGCCGAACCGATCTGCAGCCCGCGCGGCTCGGCGAGGTCGGCGAACACGACGACCGGAACCTGCAGTGCCGATGCGGGCCTCGCTGCTGACGTGCCGGAATCGGCGGTGCCGAGCTCGGTGAGAGTGGCGCGAAAACGGACGCGCTGCGAATAGGCCGCAGCCGCCGCGAACAGGGGGGCGGGAACCGGGGTCGACGTCACAGTGAACAGACCGGTGATGGTGCTGTGCCGCTCCGCAGCGGTGCGCACCGGCTCAGGCAGCCGGGCCGGGGCGTGCACGGCCACCACGGCCGCCACCATACCGGCGGCGGCGCAGCAGACCATCAATCCGGCCAGCAGTGCGGTTCCCGCGGGGTGTCCCGGTTCTGTGCGTCCCACCCGCCGGGCCCTCCCCCGCCGCCGCCGTAACGCCGGCCGGAAAAGCAGCAGCGCGGCCAGTACGGCGAGAGCCCAGAACGCCGCGCTCCCGTGCGGCGCCAGGTCAGGGAACCCGATCAGGATTCCGGCGGCAGCCCAGGCCGCCACGGCCGGCAGGACGAGGCGCAGGTCGAGGGGCACGGTCGCCGTTTGGTCTCAGACCCGCACGAGCTCGCGCAGGGCGTCGAAGGTTTTGTCGCCGATGCCGGTCACGTTGCGCAGGTCGTCGATGGTGCTGAAGGGGCCGTTGCTGGTGCGGTAGTCCACGATGCGTTGCGCCATCGCGGGACCGATTCGCGGCAGCGTTTCCAATTCGGCCAGCGTGGCGGCGTTGAGATCGACGATCGTGCCGGCCGTGGAACCGGCACCGGTCGCCGAGCCGGCACCGGCTTGGCCGGAGACTGTGCCCGGCGGCGCGCCGGCGGGCAGTTCGCCCTGCTGGGGCAGGTAGATCTGCTCACCGTCGGTGACCCGGCGGGCCAGATTCGCGCCGGACGGGTCGGCCGTTGCGGTCAACCCGCCGGCCGCCGCGATGGCGTCGAGAACTCGCGAGCCGTCGCTCAGTTCCACGACCCCCGGGCTGGCCACCGCGCCCAGAACATGCACGAACAGCGTGGCCGTGTCGGCGCTGTTCGGCTCGCCGGCGGCGCCCGCCGGGGAGTCGGCGCTGCCGAACGGGGTCGGCGACTCCGACGCCGCCGCGCCTGCAGGACCGATGCTGCTGCTGGTCTGCTGACCGAACGCTGAGATCAGCACGGTGATGATCAGCGCCGCCAATACCAACACGATGGCCCCGCCCACCCCGAGGCGCACCCGAACGCGCAGCCGTTCCGGGGCGGTCGCCGCCGGGGCAAGCCGGTCGAGGGCGCTGGGCTGCCGTTCTGCATTCATACCGGAACGCTAGAACCCGACACGGCGTCCGGGGCCGGCCTGGGCCGGTCTGTGCAGAAACCGGCGGGCCCGGGGCTGTGGAGGGCATACCCGGAGTGCCGCCCGGGCATGCCGGGACATGCCCGGGCAGGCCCGCGGCGGCTATTCGGCGGAGCGGGTGACGATGCTGACCATGCGCGGTGCGCGCACGATCACCTTGACAATCTCGCGGTCACCGACGGTGCGCAGCACCGCGGCGGAGGCACGGGCCAGCTTCTCGAGGTCGTCGGATCCGATCTTCGGGCTGACTTCAAGCTTGTCGCGCACCTTGCCGTCAACCTGCACGACGGCCGTGACCGATTCGGTCACGAGAAGGGACTGATCCGCCTTACGCCACACGACGAGGGCCACGCACGGCTCGTAGCCGAGGTGCTCCCACATATCTTCGGCGGCATACGGGGCGAACAGATTCAGGGCGACGGCGGTGACCTCGGCGGCTTCGCGCACCGCGGCATCGCCGGCGCCGGCGCCGGTGTCGATGACCTTGCGCGTGGCGTTGACCAGTTCCATCAGACGCGCGACGACCACGTTGAACTTGAACGATTCCACCAGCGCCGGGGCGTCGGCGAGGAAGCGGTGGGTGACCCGTCGCAGGGCGGCATCACCGGTGCGCCAATCGATGCCGGGGGCGCTCGTGACGTCACGCGCCACCCGCCAGGCGCGGGCGAGAAACTTGGACGACCCGACCGGGGACACGTCCTGCCAGTCGATGTCGTCTTCCGGAGGGCCGGCGAAGGCCATCGTGAGCCGCACGGCATCGACCCCGTGCCGGTCGACCTCCTCGGTGAAGTAGACCAGATTGCCCTTGCTCTTGCTCATCTTGGTGCCGTCGAGAATGACCATGCCCTGGTTCAACAACGCCGTGAACGGCTCGGTGAAGCTGACGTAGCCCTCGTCGAAGAGAAACTTGGTGATGAAACGCGCGTAGAGCAGGTGCAGAATGGCGTGTTCCACACCGCCGACATACTGGTCGACGGGTGCCCACTTCTCGGCGTCCTTCGGGTCGAATGCCTGGGTGTCGTCTGTGGGGTTGAGAAAGCGCAGGAAGTACCAGGAGCTGTCCACGAAGGTGTCCATCGTGTCCGCGTCACGCCGGGCCGGTGTTCCGTCCAGCGGGTTGGCGACGTTGATCCAGTCGGTGGCGCCGCCCAGCGGCGAGGTGCCCTTCGGCTTGAGGTCGAGCCCCTCGGAAGACGGCAGGCGCACGGGCAGCTGGTCTTCGGGAACGGGGATCTCGGCGCCGTCGGCGCCGTGGATGATGGGGATCGGGGTGCCCCAGTAGCGCTGCCGGGAGATCAGCCAGTCGCGCAAGCGGTAGTTCTTGGCCGCCCGGCCGGTGCCGGCCTGGGTGAGCTGGTCGATGATGCGTTTGATGGCGTTGTTCTTGCTCAGGCCGTTCAGGGTGCCGGAGTTGATCAGACGGCCGTCTCCGACAAGAGCGACACCGGTGCCGACCGGGTCGAGGGCGGGAAGCTCCTCTGTACCGTCGAGCGCCGCCGGGGTGATCACCGGGATGACGCCGGTGACGGGGGAATTGGTGTCGACGACCACGCGCACGGGAAGGTCGAACCGGCGGGCGAAGTCGAGGTCGCGCTGATCGTGCGCGGGCACCGCCATGACTGCCCCGGTGCCGTAATCGGCCAGCACATAGTCGGCGGTCCAGATGGGCAGGCGTTCACCGTTGACCGGGTTGATGGCGTAGCGGCCGAGAAAAATGCCGGTCTTTTCGCGGTCGGTGGCCTGGCGTTCCATCTCGGTGCTGCGCTGAACCTCAACGAGGTAGTCGCGGAAAGCGGCCTGCACCGCGGGGTCGGCCCCCTCCACGAGGTCGGCAGCGAGGTCGGAGTCGGGGGCGACAACCATGAAGGTGGTCCCGAACAGGGTGTCGGGGCGGGTGGTGAAGACCGTGACACGTTCGCTGCGGCCCTCGATGACGAAGTCGACGTCCGCGCCGATGGAGCGGCCGATCCAGTTGCGCTGCATGTTGAGCACCTTGGCCGGCCAACTGCCCTCGAGCTGGTTGAGGTCATCGAGCAGCCGGTCGGCGTAGTCGGTGATCTTGAAGTACCACTGGGTGAGCTTCTTCTTCACGACGACCGCGCCACTGCGTTCGGAGGTTCCGTCGGGCAGCACCTGCTCGTTCGCGAGCACGGTCTGGTCGGTGGGGTCCCAGTTGACCCAGCTGTCCTTGCGGTAGGCGAGTCCCTTCTTGTGCAACTGCAGAAACAGCCACTGGGTCCACTTATAGTATTCGGGGTCGCTGGTGTGCAGTTCCCGGTCCCAGTCGAAGCTGGTCGCGTACAGCTTCATGCTCTTCTTCTGCTGCGCGATGTTGTCGTAGGTCCAACCGCGCGGGTCGATGCCACGCTTGATGGCGGCGTTCTCGGCGGGCAGGCCGAAAGAGTCCCAGCCGATGGGGTGCAGCACATTGAAACCCTGCTGACGCCAGTACCGTGCCACGACGTCGCCGAGGGCGTAGACCTCCGCGTGGCCCATGTGCAGATCGCCGGACGGGTACGGGAACATGTCCAGCACGTACTTGCGGGGACGCGTGTCGGTCGGGTCGCTGGTGCGGAACGGCGCTCGGTCTTCCCAAACGGGTGCCCACTTGGCCTGAATCGCCGAGAAGTCGTACAGCTCCTTGCCGTCGCGGTCGAAGCCCTCACGGTCGACGCCGTCATCGATTCCGTCGACCACGGCCACGCCGGGTTCTGCGCTGGTGCCGGTGGAGGCTGCCGTGCGGGGGACGCTGTCGTGCTCGTGTGCCACGTGACTCTCATTCATTGCGGTGAATTCGTACCTTGAGAAGCTGTCAGAAGGCCGTCTGGATGCGGGCGAGCTCAGGCGGAAGCGCCCGTGGGCGTCGGCCACTGTTCTAGATTAGCCGGGACTGGGCGATCAAGCGTTTCGACGGTGCCTTGAGGGCGGCCGGGTCGGCCCAGCGCGAGCAACAGGGCGGCCGCTTTCAGCCGGGTCTCCTCGATCTCGTCCTGGGGGTCGGAGAGCGCGGTGATCCCGCCGCCGGTCCCGATGGCGGCCTGCACCGGTGTCAGCACGATGCTGCGGATCACCATGGCCAGGTCGACGGCGCCGGTGCGACTCAGAAAGCCGAACGCGCCGGAGTAGACGCCCCGCGGCCCCGCTTCGAGCGCGCACAGCTCCGTCATCGCGCTGCGTTTCGGAGCGCCGGTCATGGAACCGGCCGGAAAGCAGGTCTCGACGACATCGACGGCGCTGAGTCCGCGGGCGACGCGGGCCTCGACAGTGCTGACCAGCTGGTGCACGGCGGGGTAGCTCTCCACCCGGAGCAGATCACGAACGCGCACAGAACCGAGGGCCGCGATGCGACCCAGGTCATTACGCATCAGGTCGACGATCATGAGGTTCTCGGCACGTTCTTTTTCGCTCGTGACGAGGTCCCGGCGGAGCTGCTCGTCATGGAGGGGGTCAGGGGAACGGGCCCGGGTGCCCTTGATCGGTTTGGTGCTCACCCGACCGTCGGCAGAGATGGTGAGGAACAGCTCCGGCGACGCACTGAGCACGCTCACATCACCGAAGCGCAGCAGTCCGCCGTGGTGGGTGGGGCTGCCCTCACGCAGCCGGGTGTACACCCGGTCGTCGTCGTAGGCGCCGTCGACGAGGATTTCGTTGGTGAGGCAGAGCTGATAGGCGTCGCCGCGACGGATGACGGCCTGACACCGGTGGATCAGGTCGGCGTACACCTGAGCGCTGTGGCGCCACCGGGCGGGCGCGACCGAGTCCTCGTCGAGCCGGGGCGCGGCGCCGGTCTCGCCGGGGTGCGGTGCCGGCGGCGGCGCCGCGAGGGCCCGCTCCACGAGGCGAGCCCAGGGCGCGATCGGGCCGGCCGTGTCGGGATCGCTCACCAGGGTCACGGTGCGCGCCGCATGGTCGAAGACCAGAAGGCGATCCACATCGATGAGGGTGGCATCGGCATATCGGGAGGGGTGTGCCGGCGTGCCGACGGGCACGGAACCCAGCTCGTAGCCGAGCCATCCCACCCAGCCCAACAAGAACTCGCCCGGCGGCGCCGGGGTGGCCGGCAGGTTCTGGTCCGCGAGGTCGGCGCGCAGAAAGTCAAAGATCGAGCCGGCCGTCGTGACGGCTGTGCCCGGGTCGTCCACGGGGCGGGACACGGTGACAGTGCCGTGCGGAACGCTCGCGGTGACCAGCCGGGAGCCGGTGCGGGCCGCACCGAGGTAGCTGAACCCGGTGCCGGTTCCGGGTCCGGCGTCGAGCCAGAAGGCGTACCGGGCGTCGCGGTACAGGGTGTCGAAGACGACGGCGGGATCCCACCAGTCGTGCAGGCGCTGATGCTGAACGGGAGCCCTCACCTGACCAGCCTATGCTGTGGCTGATGAATGATTTTCTCACCACGATCCTGGATGCGATCGCCGACGTCGACCCGGTGCTGCGCACCGTGCTCGCCGGTTTCGCGATCCTGCTGGAAACGTCTGTTCTGGTTGGGCTGATCGTTCCCGGGGACACCGTGGTGATCGTGGCGAGCACGGCCGTGGCCTCCCCGGCCGAGTACATCGCTCTGGTGCTGGCGGTGATCGTCGGGGCGCTGATCGGCGAGAGTATCGGTTTCGCACTGGGCCGCTACTTCGGCCCGCGCATTCAGCGCAGCGGGCTTGGACGCCGCATCGGCGAGCGCAACTGGGTTCGCGCCCAGCGCTACCTGTATCGACGCGGCGGTATCGCCGTGTTCGCCTCCCGGTTTCTGCCGGTTCTGCACTCGTTGATTCCGCTCACGGTCGGCATGAGCACCATGAGGTACCGCACGTTCATGGCCTGGACCGTGCCGGCCTGCATCATCTGGTCGTTCGGGTATGTCTCGGTGGGCGCCGCCGCGGCCGAAGGCTACCGGGAACTGGCGGACCGGCTGCACTTCGCGGGGTACATCTTCGTGGCCGTGATCGCCCTGTTCGTGGCTCTTGTCGTGCTCGGCAAGAAATGGCTGCACCGCCGCGAAGCCCGGCATATGGACTGACGCGTCGTCTCAGCCGTGGATCGCCGCGGTGGGAAACAGGGTGACCCGGGCGGTAATGAGCTCCTCCGGCACCGGGGTGTGCGAAATCAGCAGCACCGCGCGCCGGTCCTGGGCGGCGAGGGTGAGAATGTCCCGCACGAGCCGCTCACCCTGGTCGGCGTCCACGTTGGCAGTGGGCTCGTCGATGATCAGAATGGGAAAGTCGGCCAGCAGCGCCCGAGCCAATGCGATGCGCTGCGCCTGGCCACCCGAAACGAGGGCGCCGCGTTCCCCGACCCGGGCGTCGAGTCCACCGCGCCGCCGCACCCAGTCGGCCAGGCCCACCCGGCCCAGAACGGCCAGCAGGTCCGCGTCAGTGGCGGTGTCCCGGGCGAAGAGAAGGTTCTGCCGAATACTGTCGTCGAAAAGCCAGGGGCGCTGTTCGCACAGGCCCACCCGGCGACGTACCGCGGCCGGCGCGAGGGTGCGCGCCTCGACGCCGTTCAGCCGGTACGAACCGGTGTAGTCCAGGAACCGTACGAGCGTCTGGGCGAGGGTGGTCTTGCCCGCCCCGCTGGGACCGGCCAGGTGCACCCGGTCCCCGGGCGCGAGCCGCAGGGACACTCCCGACACGGCCGGAACGAGCTGGCCCGGCCAGGCGGCGCCGACACCCGACAGTTCCAGCACGGATTCCGCGTCGGATGCGATGTCCAGGTCCGCGTCCGCGTCACCAGGATGCTCGAGGGGGATCTGTTCGGGGAGCACGGCCGGCACGGCGTCGGCGACCCGGTTGGCGCTGGATCGTACCTGCCGCCACGCGCTGAGCGCGAGGGGAACCAAGCCGAACACCTCGAAGACCGCCAGGGGAACCAGCACCACGACGACCAGCTGCGGAGCGGTCAGGCCGGTGGCTCCGGTCAGGATGCCCTGGCTCATGGTCCCCGTGCTGTCCAGCGCCGGGACCGCCCAGACCAGTGCCGCGATCGAGGCGGCGCCGGCGAAGAGGCTTGTGACGGCACTCTGCAGCCCCACTCCCAGGCTGCGGCGCAGCGCGGCCCGGCGGAGTCGGCCATCGGCCCGGGCCAGCGTGGCCAGGCGCTCGTCGAGAGCGCCGAAGGCGGTGAGCACATCAAGGTTTTCGACCACTTCAAGGACTTCGTTGGACAGCTCGCCCCGCAGCGGGGCCAGCTGCCGTTCCGAACGCGCGGCCACGGCCGTGGTGATCAGCGTTCCCAGCAGCCCGGCCAGCAGCAGGCAGATGAGCAGGCTGATCCCGGCGACTGGAAGCAGGTACCAGACCAGCGCCACACTCAGCACGGCCGTGAGTGCGGCGACCAGCAGCGGCTGCACAACGCGCAACGGGAGATCTTGCAGATCGTCGACGTCGCGCACCAGCCGGCTGAGCAGGTCGCCGCGCCGGGTTCCGGACAGGCCGGCGGGGGCCAGCGGCACGATGCGGGCGAAGACACCGAGCCGCAGCTCGGCCAGCTGACGAAACGCCGCGTCGTGGCTGGCGACCCTCTCCAGGTAGCGAAAAGCGGACCGTCCCAGCGCGAAGGCCCGCACTCCGACCACGGCGAGGGACAGGAACAGGATCGGGGGCATTTCGGCCGCCCGGGTGATCAACCAGGCCGAGCAGGCGAGCAGGGCGACGGCCATGGCGGCGCTCGTGACCCCGGAGGCCAGTCCGGGCATGAAGCGCCGAACCGGCGGCTGTGCCAGCCGGAGCACGGCACGGGCTGACTCAGACATGCGCGGGCTCTCTCAATTCGATGATCTGGTCGGCGGCGGCCAGGAATGCGGCACGGTGGCTGACGACGATGACGATCCGTCCCTCCTCGGCGAGGCGGTGTAATCCGCTGATGAGTCTGGCTTCGGCGACCGCGTCGAGGGCGGAGCTGGGTTCGTCGCAAATGACCACGTGGCATTCGTCGGCCCGGGCCCGGTACAGGGCCCGGGCTACGGCCACGCGCTGTGCCTGACCGCCCGACAGCCCGTCGCCGTTGATGCCGAGCGGGGTCAGCGGCGACAGTTCGGCTGCGCCGGCCGTGTCGAGGGCAAGGAGGACGGCGTCGGGGTCAGCGGTCGAGGTCGTGCCGAGGGTGATGTTGCTCTGGACCGTTCCGGCGAACAGGCCGGGGCGTTGGCCGGCCCAGGCCAGCCAACGGCGGTCGTCGGCCGGGGTGATCTCGGCGTCGCCGAGATCGATGCGGCCCTCATACGGAACGAAGCCCTGCAACGCGGCCACGAGGCTGGACTTGCCGACTCCGCTGGGGCCGGTCAGCACGCTCAGCTGACCGGGGTGAAAGCGTGCCTCGACGGGCGCGGCCTCGCCCCGGCCGGGCACCCGCACCGCGGCGCAGTGCAGCACGCCGATTCGTGTCGCGGTCGGGGCGCGGCCGGGCGTTCCGGCGGGTGTCGCCACACTCTGACCGGGCTCGTCGTCAAGAATCGCGAACACCTCTTCGGCCGCCGCGAGGCCGTCGGCCGCCGCATGGAACTGGGCTCCCACCTGACGCAGCGGCAGGAACGCCTCCGGGGCCAGCAGCAAGACGAACAGACCCACCGACAGGGCCAGGCTGCCCTCCACCAGTCGCAGGCCCACCGACACCGCCACGAGCGCCACGGACAGGCTCGCGGCCAGTTCGAGCACGAAACCGCTGAGAAAAGAGATCCGCAGCACTTTCATGGTTCGAGTGCGGTAATCCTCGGTGATCACACGCAGCCGGGTGGACTGGCGGTGTTCCCGGCCGTAGATCTTCAGGGTTGCGAGACCGCCGACAAGGTCGAGAAAGCCCGCACCGAGCCGTTGCAGGGCATCCCACTGCTGTCGCTGCACGCCCTGGGTGAGCTTGCCGATCAGGATCATGAAGACGGGGATCAGCGGAAGCACGATGATCACGGTGATCCCGCTGGGCGGGTCCTGCCACAGCATCACGGCCACGATGAGCGGCGTGGCGATCAGGGTCAGAATGAGCTGCGGCAGGTATCGGGCGAAGTAGTTGTCGAGCGCATCGAGGCCGGTGGTCGCGACGGTGGCGAGCCGGGCTCCCTGACGCTCAGCCACCCAGTCCGGACCGCGCCGGGCCAGCACCGCGAGCACCCGGGTGCGCAGCTGGCTTTTCACCGATGCCGCACCGCGGCTGGCCGCGACCTCGAGCAGCCAGATCAGCAGCATCCGCAGCACGATGACGCCGGCCAGAGCCCCGATCATGCCCGCGAGGTCCGCAACCGAACGGCCGTCGATGGCACCCACGATGCTCTGACTGAGCAACCAGGCAAAGGCGATGCCGGTCAGGGTCTGCGCGAGTCCGAGAACAGCTCCGCCGAACAGAAAATAGCGCGCGGCGGAGGCATAGCGGAGCAGGCGGGGGTCGAGAGGTCGCACGGTCTCAGTGTACGGCGGCCTCAATGTGCGTCCGGCTGATGCGCTTGCGGAACACCCAGTAGGTGAACCCCTGATAGCCGAGGATCACGGGCATGGCGACCAGAGCGGTCCAGCTCATGATCTGCAGCGTGTAGGGCGAGGACGAGGCGTTGGCGATGGTCAGGCTGTTGGCCGCATCGTTGCTCGCCGGCATCACGTCGGGGAACAACGAAGCGAACAGGGAGAGCACTGCGAGGCCGATCGTGAGCGCCATCAACCCGAACGAGGAGCGTTCGGCACCGCGCTGGTTTGCCAGGACGGATCCGATCAACGTCACGGCCGCGGCCGCGGACAGAACAGCGGAGACGACGGTGCCGTAGGCGAAGGTGGTCCAGATCAGGAAGGTGGCCGCGACCAGGACTGTGATCAGCCCCGAGCGCAGCGCCAGCCGGCGGGCTCGGGCCCGCATGTCCCCCTCGGTTTTCAAGGTCACGAACACAACGCCGTGGGTGAAGAACAGCATCAGGGTGGTGAGCCCCCCGAGCAGCGCGTAGGGGTTGAGCAGATCGAAGAAGGACCCGGTGTAGTTGAAGCCCGAATCCAGCGGTACACCACGCACGATATTGGCGAAGGCGACACCCCAGAGCAGTGCCGGTACCGCGGACCCGACGATGATCATGCCGTCGAACCAGCGCGTCCACTCCGACCCGGCACGCTGGTGGCGGTATTCGAACGAGACACCGCGCACGATGAGGGCCAGCAGAATGAGCAGAAGTGCCAGGTAGAAGCCGCTGAACAGGGTGGCGTACCACTCCGGGAACGCCGCGAACAGCATGGCCCCGGCCACGATCAGCCAGGTTTCGTTGAGGTCCCAAACCGGGCCGATCGTGTTGATCAGAACGCGGCGGTCGGTGTCGTCGCGGCCCAGGAAGGGCAGCGACATGCCGACCCCGAAGTCGAAGCCGTCGAGCACGAAATACCCGATGAACATGGCCGCGATGATCCAGAACCAGAGAGTAGGAAGATCCATCATGTGCTCCTAGTAGACCGTGGCCGTGGGGGTGAGAACGCCGGACACCGGGTCGGGTTCCGGGGCGTCCGCCGGCCCGGTGCGGACGGCTTTGAGAATGAGCCGAAACTCGACCACGGCAAGAATGCCGTAGACGATCGTGAAGGCGATCAGGGAAATCAAGATCTCGACCCCGCTGACGCCGGGCGAGACGCCGTCTTCGGTGCGCAGCAGCCCGAACACGAGCCAGGGTTGGCGGCCCATCTCGGTGAAGACCCAGCCGACGCTCATGGCCAGCAGGGATGCCGGGAAGCTCCAGATCGCGATCTTCCACATCCAGCCGCGAGGCTCGCGTCCCTGGCGGGTGGCCCAGAGACCCACGACGGCAACCATGATGTGGGCCAGGCCCAGGGCGATCATCCAACGGAAAGACCAGTAGGTGATCCAGATCGTGGGGGTGTAGTCCCCGGGCCCGTATACCTCCACGTACTGGTCTTGCAGGTTGTTGATTCCTTCGACGGTGCCGTCGAGGGTGTGGGTGGACAGGAAGGACAACAGATACGGGACGCGAATCGAGAACAGCTCGCTCACGCCGTCGGGGGTGCCGAGGGTGAACAGCGAGAAGGACGCGTTGGCCCCGCTTGCGGTGAAGTAGAGGGCTTCTGCGGCGGCCATCTTCATCGGCTGCGCGTCGACCATGGCCAGGCTGAGCTGGTCACCGGCGATGGTGGTGGCGATGCCGGCGATGACCATCATCCAGAGGCCGAACTTCAACGCCGGGCGCATGGTCTCGAGGTGCTGGTTGCGGGAGAGGTGATAGGCGGCCACAGCGATGATCAGACCGGCCGACACCATGAAGCAGGCGAAGATGGTGTGCGGGAACGCGGCGAGGGCGATCGGGTTGGTGAGCAGCTCGGTGATGCTGGTCAGTTCCGCCCGACCGCGTTCCTCGTTGATCCTGTACGCGATGGGGTTCTGCATGAAGGCATTGGCGGCGAGGATGAAGTACGCCGAGGTGATGCTGCCCACGGTGGTCAGCCAGATCGTGGCGAGGTGCAGGGCCCGGGGCAGTTTGTCCCAACCGAAGATCCACAGTCCGATGAAGGTGGCTTCCAGGAAGAAGGCGATGATGCCCTCGAACGCCAGCGGGGCGCCGAAGACGTCTCCCACGAAGCGGGAGTAGTCCGACCAGTTCATGCCGAACTGGAACTCCTGCACGATTCCGGTGACCACGCCCATGGCGAAGTTGATCAGAAAAATCTTGCCGAAGAAGTGCGTGAGCTGCAGGTACTTGGCTTTGTCTGTGCGGTACCAGGCGGTCTGGAATATGGCCACCGTGAGCGACAGCCCGATGGTGAGCGGCACAAAGAGAAAGTGGTAGATGGTTGTCAAACCGAATTGCCACCGTGATAGCAGTAACGGATCCAGCCACTCGTTCATATGCCCTCCAGCACTTCGGTTTCTACGCCTTGTAGAACTCTAGTCTTCTACGACTCGTAGAAAGACCACGGCACGCGTACAGTGGATGCATGGGAAGCTTGGGTGAACTGGAACGGCTGATTATGGACATCCTCTGGGATTCGAATGAGCCACTCGCAGCGAACGACCTGCGCGATCGCCTGAAAGACCCGTCGATGGCCACCAGGAAGTCGCTCGCCACGACCACGATCCTGACGGTGCTCTCCCGTTTGGAGACGAAAGACTTCGTGTCCCGGGATCGTTCTCAGCGCCCACACCTGTACCGGGCGGACCTGAGCCGCGCCGACCACACGGCGCGTCTCATGCACCAGGTTCTGGGCTCGGTGCCTGACCGGCAGGCGGCTCTGGCCCGCTTCATCGGAAACATCACCCCCCAGGAGGCGGAAACCATGCGCCGGCTGCTCGGTGAGATCTCCACCGGCTCGTCCCGGTAGTGCTGCTCGCAGCCATAGTCCTCGGGCTGCTCGCGGTGGCTCTGGCAGCCCCGGTTCCGATCGTGCTGGCCCGTGCGCACTGGCCGTCCCGGGCACCGGCAACGGCCCTGCTCCTGTGGGAATCCGTGGCCCTCGCCGGCGGGGTGTCGATCATCGGGTCCCTGCTCTGCTTCGGTCTGCTGCCGTTCGGTGACACCCTGCCGCAGGCGATCGCCGGCCTCGGCGGCTACCTGAACGGTGCGGCCGTGCCGTCGCAGGCCACGTTCGGTCATTGGCTCGCCCTCTGCGGAGCCGTGATCCTCGCCGGGCATCTGCTGCTCAATTTGGCGGCCACGTCATTCATCACCGAGCGACAGCGCCGGCGCCATCACAACCTGATCGCGCTGCTGAGCGATCCGCTGCCCGACCGTCCCGGGTTCCGAGTGATCGACTACCCGGCCCCGGTCGCATATTGCCTCCCGGGAGTTACTCAGTCGGCCACCGTGCTCTCCGCCGGGCTGCTGACGATTCTGGACACCGAGCAGCTGCGGGGAGTGATCGCGCACGAACAGGCCCACCTTCAGCAAAAACATCATCTCGTGCTGCTGGCCTTCAAATCATGGCGCAGTGCCCTGCCATGGTTCCCGATCGCCAACCGGGCCCAGATCGCGGTAGCGCTGCTCGTGGAACTGCTCGCCGACGACCGTGCCCGACAGGTCGTGGATGACCGCACCCTGGCCACGGCGATCGTGCTGGTCGGGTCGGCGAACCCGAACGGGGTATCACCGGTCGCAGCCGGCGATCCCGGTGCCCTGTCCGGCGATCCGGTGAACCTCGTCGCCCCCCGGGTGCAGCGACTCGTCGATCCGCCGGCGGCGCTGACGGCAACGGCGCGCTGGGGAATCAGCACCGCTGCGGCGGCGCTGCTGGCCACTCCCCCGGTGCTGCTCCTGCTGGCCTGACCGGCACCGGGAACAGCAAAGCGGGCGACGGCGACAGGTTCGTCGCAGCCGCCCGCTCAAGAGTGCGGGGCGAGGTCTAGATCAGCCCGGCGTCCGTCAGCCATGCCGTGGCGATGACAGTGGCGGACTCCTCGTCGTTGAAGCTGCTGGCGTTCAACGCTGACAGGTCAGAGGCCGAGAGCGCTGCGCTGACGGCATTGAGAATGTCAGCGGCGCCGTCGTCGACCTTCTCGGACACGACGGGTACGACGTTGTCCGGGAAGAACAGGTTGTCGGGATCGTCGAGGACGATCAGGTTGCCGTCGGCGAAGGCGGGGCTCGCGGTGTAGACGTTGGCCAGCTGAATGTCGCCGTCTTCGAGTGCCTTGACCGTGAGCGGGCCGCCGCCGTCTTCAATGGGCGTGAACCCGGCGAACGCGATGCCGTACATCTCGGTCAGCACGGTCGGGCTGTAGGGGCGCACTTCGAGTTCGGAGTTGCCTCCCACCGTGATGGGTTCGGTGACGTTCGCCAACGAGGGAATGTCGGTGAGGTTGTGCTGGTCGGCGAAGGTCTTCGCAACGGTCCAGGAGTTCTGGTCCGAGGCCTCGGCCATATCGAGCACGCGCACGGTCTCGGGCAGGGCCGCCTCGAGGGCGCTGTAGACCTCGTCGGCGTTTCCGCCGACGGCGTCGGGGTCGAGGGCTTGCAGCAGGCTCCCGGTGTATTCGGGGAAGACGTCGATGCCGCCGGCCTCGATTTCGGGCAGGTAGACCTCGCGCTGGCCGATCTTGAACTGGCGGTCCACGGTGTAGCCGCCGTCTTCGAGCGCCTGCGCGTAGATCTCCGCGATGATCTCGTTGGAGTAGTAGTCCTGGGAGCTGACGACGAGAGCGTCGCCCGAGCTGGTTCCGGCATCCGTGGCCAGGGGATCACCGGTTGCACACCCTGCCAGGGCGATGACGGCCCCGACCGCGACCACGCCGAAAAGCGCGAGCCGGCCTTTGTTTGCTGTGAACATTACGTTCTTCCTTCCTCGATGGTGAATTCCATCTCCGGTTCGGGCCGGGTTGACCCTCGCCGGACGCGTACTGCCGAACGCCCCGATGCGGAACGTCCGTGTTTGACACCGTGCGGTATCACGAACCTCTGGATCGTAGCGAATATTCCTTCGAGAATCAGCGCGAGCAGAATGACGAGAATCGAGCCGCCGAGCATCTGCGCATAGTCCAGCGTGCGCAAGCCGGTGAAGAGATACCGGCCGAGACCGAAATCAGCGATGTAGGCCGCCAGGGTTGCCGTGGCGATCACCTGCAGGGCCGATGAGCGAATCCCTCCGATCAGAAGCGGCAGGCCGAGGGGAATCTCCACCCGGCGCACGATCTGGCCCTCGGACATGCCCACCGCCCGGGCGGCGTCGATGGTGCGCCGGTCGATGGCTTCGAACCCCGTGTAGGCCCCGGCCAGAATGGGAGGGACGGCCAGAATCGTCAGCGCCACGTACGGCGCCGCGAGGCCGATTCCCACGGTGAGTGCGACAAGCGTGAGCAGCCCCAGAGTGGGAAGGGCTCGGAAGGCGCCGGCCCCCGACACGGCGAGGGTGCGGCCTCGCCCGGTGTGGCCGATGAAGAACCCGGTGGGGACTGCGACCAGGCAGGCCAGAACCAGGGTGAGCAGGGTGAAACCCAGATGCTGCAGCATGCGCACCGGAATGCTGTTGGCGCCGCTGTAGTTGGCCGGGTCGAGGATCCACTGCACCGCGTCGATGACCAGATTCACGCAGCCACCGCCGTCGGCGCGGGCAGCCGAACCCGCATCGTGCGCGTCCACGGCATGAGCACCCGCCCCAGCAGCACGAGTGCGCCGTCCAAGGCCAAAGCCAGAACAACCGTCGCGGCGATACCGGCGATGATCTCCGCCTGGATGCCGCGCTGAAACCCGTCCGTGAACAGGCTGCCCAGACTCTGCACGCCGATAACAGCCCCGACCGTGGCCAGGCTGACCGTGCTGACCGCGACGACGCGCATTCCGGCGAGCAGCACGGGCCCGGACAGCGGCAGGTCCACCTGCCAGAACTGTGTCCACGCCGAGAAGCCCACCGCGGTCGCCGACTGGCGTACGTCCCGGTCCACGGATTCGAGGCCGTCCGCGACCACCCGCACCATCAGGGCCACCCCGTACAGGGTCAAGGCGATGATCAGGTTCAGCGGCGACCTCGCGCTCGTGCCGACAATGATGGGCAACACGATGAACAATGGCAGTGAGGGGATGGCATAGAGCATTCCCACGGTGGAGAGGATGGCACCTCGACTGGGCCGAAACCGGTTGGCGAGCACGCCTACGGGCACTGCGATCACGAAACTCAGCACGATCGCCGGGAGCGTCAGCACCAGATGATCGAGGGTGCGATCCCAGATCAGGTCGGTGTTGGACCAGATCCAGTTCACCGTGAATCGCCATCCTGCGCCGTGCCGCCTGGATGCAGGTCTGCTCCGGCTTGCGAATCAGAGGGCAGTGGTACTTCGGTGAGCACACCGGCAACGCGTCCGTCCGTGTCAACGAGCACATCCCTGCCCCGATGCTGCTGCACGTGCAGGGCGCGTTTGCCCCGGTCGGCTCCCACGAAACTGGCCACGAACCCATCTGCCGGTTCAGCGAGGATCTCCGCGGGCGTGCCGATCTGAGCGATCAGCCCCCCGGTGCGCAGAATGACGACCTGATCGCCCAGCAGAAAGGCCTCATCGATGTCGTGGGTCACGAAGACCACCGTCTTGCCCAGCTCTTGCTGCAGCCGCAGCAGCTCCTGTTGCAGTTCCGCGCGCACGATCGGGTCGACGGCACCGAACGGCTCGTCCATGAGCAGAATGTTCGGGTTGACCGCGAGGCCCCGGGCGACCCCGACGCGCTGTTGCTGCCCACCTGAGAGTTGACTCGGGTATCGGTCGGCAAGAGACCGGTCCAGCCCCACCGTGTCCAGCAGGTCCAGAGCGTGCAACCGGGCCTGTCGGCGGGGCACGCCGCGCAGCAACGGAACGGTAGCCACGTTGTCGACGACCTTGCGGTGCGGCATCAGGCCCGAGTTCTGCATGACGTAACCGATGCTGCGCCGCAGCTGCACCGGTTCGAGCGTTGCCACGTCGACACCGTCGATCGCAATGGACCCTGTGGTGGGATCGACCATGCGGTTGATCATGCGCAGGAGCGTGGTTTTTCCGGAACCGGAGGAACCGACCAGCACGGTGATCTTGCGTGAGGGCATCACGAGACTGAAATCGTCGACAGCGAGGGCGTCCGCTTCGAACCTTTTGCTCACGGAGCGGAACTCGATCATGTCGGGGGCTCATTCCTGGGTTTGGGGTCGCCGGCGACCGTTCGGGTTATCCGAACATGGTTCGGTTCCGTGGCCCAAACGGATTGCCGAATTCTGAGATCAGGAGGTGTATTCCACAGGCTGTGCGAGATCAGTGTCAAAGAAGGCAGACAAATAGTCATAGACGACACGCCGACATTCCACGATGAACCGGTCCTCGCCGAGCGAATCGGTGAGGAACGCCCGGGACAGCAGCGCGTCAGCCATCTCCACGGCGACCTCGAGCCGAAACCCCAGGTCAGGGTCGTGGGTGAGCCCGAATTCGTCGACCAGGGCTGCCGCGAGCCTGGTCGCGTAGAGACTGCTCGGCGCGGCGGCGCCGACAACGCCGGACGGGGTGGAGGATCCCCGGTCGCTGTCGGCGAAGTGCAGGATACGAAATCCAGGTTCGGCCCGGTACATGTTCACGAAGGCGGTCACGGCGCAGTCCACAGCGTCCCACCACGTCTTCGGCCGACTCACCGTGATCTCTTCGGCGATGCGGGCACGGAATCGGATCAGAGTGCGCTCACGCAGAGCCTGAAGCACGGCGACGCGGTCTGGGTAGTACCGGTAGACCGTGCCGATGGACGCTCCGGCCCGTTCGGCGATCATGGCCGTCGTTATGCGGTCGAAGCCGACCAGATCGACGACCTCGGCCGCGGCGTCCAGTAACTCCGACAGCCGGGAGGCGCTGCGCTGTTGCACCGGAGAGACGCGCATTGACACATCGGGGGGATTGTCCACCGTATCGAATAGCCCTGCAAGTGACACTGGTCCCCCTGACGTTGAATTGTCAGTCTACCCAAACACGGCGGCTGGGCTGACACAAAGCGCGGATCGGTCCGGTACATGGCAGACTAGCTGGGTGCCTCCGTCCAAAGACCTCCGGTTCCCCGAAGAGGGCCAACCTGACGGCTCCGGCTCCGGTGCCGAGAACAGTCCTCAGCGCATGATGCACCGGGCTGCCCGCCTCGAAGACTGGCTGCATGAGCGTCGCGAGCATTCGGCCCGCGGCCGCGGCTACCGTCCCACCGTCATTCCGTTCACCGGCTACGGGTCGACGGGATGGGTGCGTATTCTGTGCCGGGTCCTGCTCGCTCACCCGGGTAAGAAATCCCTGCACACGCAACGCCAGCGCAGCGACGGCACCGATGCCGGCATTCGGGGCTGGCGCAGTTTCACGAGTGTCCCGGTCAAAGACACCCTGGTCAGTATTGA